>NZ_LGDO01000159.1:0-7153 GCF_001279805.1 Streptomyces sp. XY431 | reverse complement strand
GGTACTGCAGGGGGGACCCTGTGGGAGAGTAGGACGCCGCCGAACAATCATTGTGAAGAACCCCCGTCGGGAAACCGGCGGGGGTTCTTTGCGTTGTGCCCGAATTCCGTCAGAGCGCGAGCTTGAAGCCCAGGTGGGAGGGGACGAAGCCGAGGCGTTCGTAGAAGCGGTGCGCGTCGGTGCGGGTGATGTCGGAGGTCAGCTGGACGAGCTGGGCGTCGAGTTCGCGGGAGCGCTCGATCGCCCACTGGATCAGTTCGGTGCCCAGGCCGCTGCCGCGTTCGTCGCCGTGTACGCGCACTCCCTCGATGACGGTCCGGGTGGCGCCCTTCCGGGAGAGGCCGGGGACGACGGTCAGCTGCAGGGTGCCGACCGTCCGGCCGGCGCGTTCGGCGACGACGAGGTGCTGGTGCGGGTCGGCATCCATGCGGTCGAACGCGGTCCGGTAGGGGGTGAGATCGTCGGGGCTCTCGCGGGTCGCGCCCAGGGGGTCGTCGGCGAGCATCGCGACAATGGCCGGCAGGTCGTCGCCGGTCGCCCGGCGGATCGTCAGATCGTTCATGCTCACACCCTAGAAGGGCGGTTTCCGTCATCAGCCGGGCGGGGCGCTGGTGATGACGGCGAAGGCCGCGCCGTGCGGGTCGACGAGCCGGGCCTGGCGGCCGACGCCGTGGACGTCCTCGGCGGGGAGCCGGACGGTGGCGCCGAGCTGTTCGGCGGTGGCGACGGTGGCGTCGACGTCGGGCACCTCGAAGGACGGGAGCCAGTGCGAGGAGATGCCGGCGGCGGTGTCCCCGGGCGGGATCGGGCAGATCCCGCCGTGCGCGTCCGCCGTCCCGCCGCCGGGCGGGGTGAGCACCGTGTACAGGTCGAGGCCGAGCGGGACGTCCTGTTCCTGCCAGCCGAACACCGCGCGGTAGAAGGTCTTGGCGGCCTCGGCGTCGATGCTGAAGCACTCCGTCCAGCAGAGGCTGCCGGGTTCGGTGACGGTGTCCAGGCCGCGGACGGCGTGCGGCTGCCAGACCGCGAAGTCGGCGCCGGTCGGGTCGGTGCAGCCGGTGGTGCGGCCGCTGGTGAGGACGTCGAAGGGGCCGAAGCGGACCCGGCCGCCGGCCTCGCGGACCAGGGCCGCGGTGCGGTCGGAGTCGAGGGTGCGGAAGTGGACGGTCCAGGCGGCGCGGTCGCCGGCGGAGGTGACGGGGCCGAGCGCGGCGACCGTCCGGCCGTCCTGGCGGAAGAGGCTGTGCCGGGCGGCACCGGGGCCGGTGGCGGAGGTCCAGCCGAACAGTCCGGTGTAGAAGGAGACCGAGGCCGGGGTGTCCGGGCTCGCGAGGTCGAGCCAGTTGGGGGCACCCGGCCGGAAGGCGGTGGTGAGCACGGTGTTCCGCTCCTTCGACGTCGGACCTGGGCCCCTCCCTGCTTGCCCCCAGCCTGGCACTGCCGCCCGGGATGTCGCACCCGGACGGTACGGTGCGTAGCGGAAGTTGTTCCGCACGGTGACAGGAGGCCCGGTGGCCAGGCAGACAGCGGCGCGCACCGGAACCGGCAACGACCAGGCGGTGCCGCGGCAACTCGCCCAGGTCGAGGGTGTGCTGGAGCGGATCACCTACGCCAACGAGGAGACCGGCTACACCGTGGCGCGGGTCGACACCGGGCGGGGCGGCAACGATCTGCTGACGGTGGTCGGCGCGCTGCTCGGCGCCCAGCCGGGGGAGTCGCTGCGGCTGCACGGGCGCTGGGGGTCGCATCCGCAGTACGGCAAGCAGTTCGTGGTGGAGAACTACACGACGGTACTGCCGGCGACGGTGCAGGGTATCCAGCGCTATCTGGGGTCGGGGCTGATCAAGGGGATCGGGCCCCGGTTCGCCGAGCGGATCGTGGAGCGGTTCGGGGTGGACACCCTGGAGGTGATCGAGCACGAGCCGGGCCGGCTGATCGAGGTGCCGGGGCTCGGGCCGAAGCGGACGAAGAAGATCGCGGCCGCGTGGGAGGAGCAGAAGGCCATCAAGGAGGTGATGGTCTTCCTGCAGGGGGTCGGGGTCTCGACCTCGCTGGCTGTACGGATCTACAAACAGTACGGGGACGGCTCGATCGGGGTCGTGAAGAACGAGCCGTACCGGCTGGCCTCGGACGTCTGGGGCATCGGCTTCCTCACCGCGGACCGGATCGCGCAGGCCGTGGGCATCCCGCACGACAGCCCGGAGCGGGTGAAGGCGGGCCTGCAGTACGCGCTGTCCCAGAGCAGCGACCAGGGGCACTGCTACCTGCCGGAGGAGCGGCTGATCGCCGACGGGGTGAAGCTGCTCCAGGTGGACGTGGGGCTGGTGATCGACTGCCTGGCGGAGCTGGTGGCCGCCGAGGGGGTGGTGCGCGAGCAGGTGCCGGGGGCGGCGGGGGAGCCGATCACGGCGGTGTACCTGGTGCCGTTCCACCGGGCGGAGATCTCCCTGGCCAATCAGCTGTTGCGGCTGCTGCGGGCGGACACCGACCGGATGCCGTGGTTCGGGGACGTGGACTGGCCGGCGGCGCTGGGCTGGCTGGCGCGGCGGACGGGGGCGGAGCTGGCGCCGGAGCAGGAGCAGTCGGTGCGGTTGGCCCTGACCGAGCGGGTCGCGGTGCTGACCGGCGGTCCCGGTTGCGGCAAGTCGTTCACGGTGAAGTCGATCGTGACCCTGGCGCTGGCGAAGCGGGCCAAGGTGGTGCTGGCGGCGCCGACCGGGCGGGCGGCGAAGCGGCTGGCGGAGCTGACCGGGGTGGAGGCCTCGACCGTGCACCGGCTGCTGGAGCTGCGGCCGGGCGGGGACGCCGCGTACGACCGGGACCGGCCGCTGGACGCGGACCTGGTGGTGGTGGACGAGGCGTCGATGCTGGATCTGATCCTGGCGAACAAGCTGGTCAAGGCGGTGGCCCCGGGCGCGCACCTGCTGTTCGTGGGGGATGTGGACCAGCTGCCCTCGGTGGGTGCCGGGGAGGTGCTGCGGGACCTGCTCGCGGAGGGCGGGCCGATTCCCTCGGTGCGGCTGACCAGGATCTTCCGGCAGGCGCAGCAGTCGGGGGTGGTGACCAACGCGCACCGGATCAACGAGGGGCTGCCGCCGCAGACCGAGGGGCTGCCGGACTTCTTCCTGTTCGCGGAGGAGGACGCGGAGCTGGCGGCGGGTCTGACGGTGGACGTGGTGGCGCGGCGGATCCCGCAGAAGTTCGGCTACGACGCCCGGCGGGACGTCCAGGTGCTGGCGCCGATGCACCGGGGCCCGGCGGGTGCGGGGAACCTCAACACGCTGCTCCAGGCGGCGGTGACGCCGGCCCGGGAGGGGCTGGCGGAGCGGCGGTTCGGCGGGCGGACGTTCCGGGTGGGCGACAAGGTCACGCAGATCCGCAACAACTACGACAAGGGGCGGAACGGGGTCTTCAACGGCACAGTGGGAGTGGTGACGGCCCTCAGCGTGGACGACCAGCGGCTGACGGTGCTGACGGACGAGGACGAGGAGGTGCCGTACGACTTCGACGAGTTGGACGAGCTCGCGCACGCCTACGCGGTGACCATCCACCGGTCGCAGGGGAGCGAGTATCCGGTGGTGGTGATTCCGGTCACCATGTCCGCGTGGACGATGCTTCAGCGAAATCTGCTCTACACCGCGGTGACCAGGGCCCGAAAACTGGTTGTGCTGGTGGGGTCACGGAAAGCGATCGCCCAGGCGGTTCGCAGTGTCAGTGCAGGTCGGAGGCATGCCGCGCTCGACCACCGGTTGGCGTCTGGATGATTCTCCAAGGGATGCTTGCCTCTATTGTTCTCTTGACGTGAAGAGATTTACGGCAGAGCCTGGTGGGGTGCCGATCTTGTCCGGTTCGTACCGGCTGCGGCGGCAGGTTTTGTAGGGGCGGGCCCTTTCGGGTCACCCCGGGTGCGCGGCTGTCCGCCGGATGGGGGATGGTAGAGACAGTCAGGGCACCTTGGAAGAGGATTCATTTCGTCGGTGAGGAAGACGTGAGCGACAACTCGGTAGTACTGCGGTACCAGGACGGCGAGTACGAGTACCCCGTCGTCGAGAGCACTGCGGGCAACGCCGGCTTCGACATCTCGAAGCTGCTCCCGCAGACCGGCCTGGTCACCCTGGACAACGGCTTCGGCAACACCGCCGCCTACAAGTCCGCGATCACTTTCGTGGACGGTGACAACGGCATCCTGCGGTACCGCGGTTACCCGATCGAGCAGCTCGCCGCCAAGGGTGACTTCATCGAGACCGCCTACCTGCTGATCAACGGCGAGCTGCCGAACGCGGGCCAGCTGGAGGCGTTCAACCGCGAGATCACCCAGCACACCCTGCTGCACGAGGACGTCAAGCGCTTCTTCCAGGGCTTCCCGCGGGACGCCCACCCGATGGCCATGCTGTCCTCGGTGGTCGGCGCGCTGTCGACGTTCTACCCGGAGAGCCACAACCCGTTCGACGCGGCCCAGCGCCACCTGTCGACGGTCCGCCTGCTGGCGAAGCTCCCGACCATCGCGGCGTACGCGTACAAGAAGGCGATGGGCCAGCCCTTCGTCTACCCGCGCAACGACCTGAGCTACGTCGAGAACCTCCTGCGGATGACCTTCGCGGTCCCGGCCGAGGACTACGAGCTCAACCCGGTCATCGTCAACGCGCTGGACAAGCTGCTGATCCTGCACGCGGACCACGAGCAGAACTGCTCGACCTCCACCGTGCGTCTGGTCGGCTCCAGCCACGCCAACCTGTTCGCCTCGATCTCGGCGGGCATCTCGGCGCTGTGGGGCCCGCTTCACGGCGGCGCCAACCAGGCCGTGCTGGAGATGCTGGAGAGCATCCAGAAGGACGGCGGCGACGTCGACGCCTTCATCACCAAGGTCAAGAACCGCGAGTCCGGCGTCAAGCTGATGGGCTTCGGCCACCGCGTGTACAAGGCCTTCGACCCGCGCGCCGCGCAGGTCAAGCTGCTCGCCCACGAGGTGCTCGGCCAGCTCGGCAAGTCGGACGAGCTGCTGGAGATCGCGCTCAAGCTGGAGGAGCACGCGCTCAAGGACGACTTCTTCGTCTCGCGCAAGCTCTACCCGAACGTCGACTTCTACACCGGTCTGATCTACCGCGCCATGGGCTTCCCGACCAGCATGTTCACCGTGCTGTTCGCCCTCGGCCGGCTGCCGGGCTGGATCGCCCACTGGCACGAGATGATCAACGACCCGACCAGCCGGATCGGCCGTCCGCGCCAGATCTACACCGGCGTCGAGATCCGCGACTACGTCGGGATCGACGCCCGCTGACGCCAAGCGCACGCCCTGACACCGTGCCACGAGGGCCCGGCCGCACTTCTGCGGCCGGGCCCTCGGTCGTTGCTCCTCCATGTCCGGCGCACGACTCCGGGGGCGGCTGTGGGCCCGGGACGGCCGCTCAAAGCGTCCCCGGCCCCGCCACACCCCGGCGTCGTGCGCGAAGGCCGCCAACCTCGGCGACCGACCCGGGGCCCGCCGGAGCCCCGTCGGCGACAGTGGTGGCCACGCGTCGACGTCATGCCGTTCGCCACGTCTTCGCCCACCGGAAAAACTGCCGCACTACCAACCTAAGACGTATCAGCGTGCGAGAAGTTACGCCCGGGGGGTGTGAGCTGCCTCTCGCCACGCTCCGTGTGCGTGCAGTACCGGCTCCATACCACACCTTGCGGCGGCGGCGACGTCACCCTCCCCGCAGTCACGGCAACCGAGCGTGATAGGAATCGTGGCATTCCGGTACGGACCGCCCCGCACCTCGCAGCGTGGCGGCGGAGCTGGGGAGGGAGTGCGCAGATGACCAGGAACGTGGTTGTCACCGGCGGTGGCACGGGGATCGGGTACGAGGTGGCGCGGCGGTTCGCCGAGGCCGGCGAACGGGTCGTGATCGTCGGTCGGCGGCGTGCGGTGCTGGAGGAGGCCGCCGCCACCTTCGGGCCGAACGTGACCCCACTGGTCTGCGACCTCGCCGATCCGGACGCCGTGGAGGCCGCGCTCGCCGAACTGCCCGAGCGGATCGACGTGCTGGTGAACAACGCCGGCAGCCGGGAGACCGTGATCGGTGCCGGGCCGCACGCCCTGCTGGCCCGCTGGCGGGGTGACTTCGAGCGCAATGTGCTGACCGTGGTGCTGCTCACCGAGTCGATCCGGGACCGGCTGACCCCCGGCTCCGGCCGGGTGGTCACCATCAGCTCGATCGCGGCGCTGCGCGGGGCGGGCTCGTACGGGGCAGCGAAGGCCTCGCTGCACGCCTGGAACAACTTCCTGGCCGCCCAGCTCGGCACCTCGGGCATCACGGCCAACATCGTCGCCCCGGGCACGGTGGCGGGCACCGAGTTCTTCGGGCCGAGGCTGGACGAGGCCGAGGTCTCCCGCCGGGCGGCCCGCACCCTGCTCGGGCGGATCGGGGAGACCGGCGAGGTGGCGGCGGCGGTGCAGTTCCTGGCCTCGCCGGAGGCCGGGTTCATCACCGGGGAGATCCTGCACTGCAACGGCGGCGAGCTGCTCGGCCGCTGAGGGCTGTGAACGGCCGAGGGGCCCGTACCGCAGACGCGGTACGGGCCCCTCGGCGCTTCCTGGGCCTTTTCCTGGGCCTCTTCCTGGGCGCTGCCGGGCCCCGGGGCCCTAGCCGGCCTGGAAGGTGCGCAGCCGGAGGCTGTTGGTGAGCACGAAGACCGAGGAGAAGGCCATCGTGGCGCCGGCGATCATCGGGTTGAGGAGTCCGGCGGCGGCCAGGGGTATCGCGGCGACGTTGTAGCCGAAGGCCCAGAAGAGGTTGCCCTTGATGGTGCCGAGGGTCTTGCGGGAGAGGCGGATGGCGTCGGCGGCGGAGCGCAGGTCGCCGCGGACCAGGGTGAGGTCGCTCGCCTCGATGGCGGCGTCGGTGCCGGTGCCCATGGCGAGGCCGAGGTCGGCCTGGGCGAGGGCGGCGGCGTCGTTGACACCGTCGCCGACCATGGCGACGATCCGGCCCTCGGCCTGGAGGATCTCCACGGTGGCGACCTTGTCCTCGGGCAGCACCTCGGCGTGGACGTCCTCGGCGGGGATGCCGATCTCGGTGGCGACGGCCTCGGCGACGGCGCGGTTGTCGCCGGTGAGCAGGACCGGTCGCAGTCCGAGGGCGCGCAGTTCGGCGACGGCCCGGGCGCTGGT
>NZ_LGDO01000158.1:0-7435 GCF_001279805.1 Streptomyces sp. XY431 | reverse complement strand
GCTGGGCGCCGCCCTCGGCGCAGCCGTCCTGGGCCTCACCCCCACGGTCGCCCGGGCCGCGCCCACCCCCCCCGCCCCCCCGTCCCCGGCGGCCCCCGCCGCGGCGACCGCCGCCACCGGCACCCAGCCCTACGCCTCCTACTGGTACCCGAACACCATCCTCGGCTGGGACCCCGCCACCGACCCGGACGCCCGGTTCAACCGCGCCCGCGTCCCGCTCCAGCCCCGCACCGCCGACCCGGCGCTCAAGGCCAACCCCAACGCCCGTGCCGGCGAAGGGAGGATCGCCTCGCTGGTGTCCTTCGGACCCACCTCCAACAACCCCTCCCAGGGCTCCACCGACCCCAACTACTACGCCTTCGGCTACTGGCAGTACGTCGACAAACTGGTGTTCTGGGGCGGCTCTGCCGGCGAGGGCCTCATCCTCGCCCCCAACCCGACCGTGATCGACGCCGCCCACCGCAACGGCGTCAAGGTCTACGGCACGGTGTTCTTCCCGCCCGCCGCGTACGGCGGCCAACTCCAGTGGGTGCGCGACTTCGTGCAGAAGTCCGGCAGCCGCTACCCCGTCGCCGACAAGCTCGTCCAGGCCGCCCAGTACTACGGCTTCGACGGCTGGTTCATCAACCAGGAGACCGGCGGCGGCGATTCGGCACTCGCCGGCCAGGTCCGCGACCTGATGCAGTACACCAAGGCGCAGAGCGCCACCGATTTCATGTGGTACGACGCCATGACCGAGTCCGGAGCGGTCAGTTGGCAGAACGCCCTGACCAGCGCCAACGACGCCTTCCTCCAGGACGGTGCGAAGCGCACCTCCGACTCGATGTTCCTCAACTTCAACTGGTCCTCCGGCGGCCTGGACTCCTCCCGCACCCTGGCCCGGGGCCTCGGCCGGAGCGAGTACGAGCTCTACTCCGGCATCGACACCGAGGCCAACGGCTACAACACCGGCGTCGACTGGAACTCGCTCTTCCCCGCCGGCAAGCCGCACACCACCTCGCTCGGCCTCTACCGCCCCGAGTGGACCTGGAAGTCGGCGGCCGACCGGGCCGACTACCTGGCCAAGGACGCCCGGTACTGGGTCGGCGCCAACAACGACCCCTCCAACACCTCCACCTCCTCGTCCTGGAAGGGCCTGGCGAGCTACGTCGCCGAGTCCACCCCGGTCACCGCCAAGCCCTTCGTCACCAACTTCTCCTCCGGCGAGGGCGACTTCTACAACGCCGCCGGCACCCGGGTCGCCACCGGCGGCTGGAACAACCTCTCGCTCCAGGACGTCCCGCCCACCTACCACTGGCTGGTGGAGTCCACCGGCAGCAAGGTGACCCCGTCCGTCGACTTCGCCGACGCCTACGAGGGCGGCTCCTCGCTGCGCCTCACCGGCACACCGAGCGCCGTCAACACGGTGCGGCTGTACCAGAGCAGGCTGCCGGTCGCGGCCGACACCAAGCTGTCGGTGGTGCTGAAGACCCCGGCCGCCGGCGCCACCCGCCTCGCCGCCGCGGTCTCCTTCACCGACGCGCCGACCACCTTCACCACCCTCGACCTGGGTGCCACCAGCGGCACCGGCTGGGAGCGCAGGACGCTCGACCTGTCCGCCTACGCCGGCCGCACCATCGCCCAGATCGGCCTGCGGACCACCGGCACCGGCTCCGCCTACGATCTGCGGATCGGCCAACTCGCCGTGTACGACGGTGCGGTGGACGCCCCGGCGGCGCCGTCCGGGCTGACCGTGCTCGGCGCGGCCGACGTGGTGGCCGGGAGCAGTCAGTCGCTGCGGCTCGCCTGGACGCCGTCCGCCGGCGGGAACGTGCACCACTACGAGCTGTACCGGCGCAACGCCGACGGCACCCGGGGCTACCTGGGCGCCACCCCGTCCGACGCGTTCTTCGTCAACCGGCTCGACCGCGCCGGGACGGAGGCGAGCACCACCGTCGAGGTCGAGGCCGTCTCCACCGAGTACGGCCGCTCCACCGTCGCCACCACCACCGTCCCCTGGACCAGCACCCCGCCCACCGGCACCAACCTGGCGCTGGGCCGCCCGGCCACCGCCTCCGGCCAGTGCAACACCGACGAGGGCCCGGCCAAGGCCGTCAACGGCACCGTCAACGGCGGCAACGGCGACAAGTGGTGCACCCTCACCAGCGGCAAGTGGCTGGAGGTGGACCTCGGTTCGGCGAAGCCGCTGACGAAGTTCGTGGTCAAGCACGCCCAGGCGGGCGGGGAGAGCGCCTCGTACAACACCCGGGACTTCTCGGTCCAGGTCCGCTCGGCCGCCACCGACCCGTGGACCACCGTCGCCACCGTCACCGGCAACACCGCCGGCACCACCACCCACCCCGTGACCACCACGGCCCGGTACGTCCGGCTGGTGGTGACCAAACCGACCCAGGGCACCGATCCGGCCGCCCGGATCTACGAGTTCGAGGCCTGGGGCACCTGACACTCCCTGGGGCGTCTGGCGCCCCCAGGAGCGGGTGACACCCCGCCGTTCCCGGACCGCCCCTTCCCGAAAGGACCCTCCCCGTGCCGGTCACCCTCACCGCCGTCGAGAGCACGGACCTGTTCACCGGCCCCGAGCACGCCCCGCGGCAGCTGCTGCGGGTCACCCTCGACGGCCCGCCCGCCACCCGGATCACCGTCACCGGCCCGGGCGTGCGCGGCGAGGCGGCCGGCACGGGGCAGGTCGAAGTCCCGCTGGAGATCACCGGCACCGCCCCCGGCGTCCGGCTGCCGGTCACCGTCGAGGCCGGCGGCGCCCGCGCCGGGGGCGTGGTCGAGGTCGCCGAACCCGGCTGGACGATGTTCCTCGTCTCCCACTTCCACTACGACCCGGTGTGGTGGAACACCCAGGCCGCCTACACCTCGCCCTGGGAACTGCTCTCCGCCGACGCCACCACCCGGCCGCTGTGGGAGCGCAACGGCTTCGCGCTGGTCGACGCCCACCTCGACCTCGCACTGCGCGACCCGGTGTACAAGTTCGTGCTCGCCGAAGTCGACTACCTGAAGCCCTACTTCGACCAGCACCCGGAGCGCCGGGAGACGCTTCGGCTGCTGCTCGACCGGGGCCAGGTGGAACTCGTCGGCGGCACCTACAACGAGCCCAACACCAATCTCACCGGCGCCGAGACCACCATCCGCAACATCGCCTACGGCATCGGCTACCAGCGCGACATCCTCGGCGGCGACCCGCGGACCGCCTGGCAGCTCGACGTGTTCGGGCACGACCCGCAGTTCCCCGGCCACCTCGCCGCCGCCGGACTCACCGGCAGCGCCTGGGCGCGCGGCCCCTTCCACCAGTGGGGCCCGATCCAGAAGAACTTCCGGGAGGCCAAGGACGACGCCCGGGTGATGCAGTTCCCCAGCGAGTTCGAATGGATCGCCCCGAGCGGCGAGGGCGTGCTCACCCACTACATGCCGCACCACTACTCGGCCGGCTGGTGGATGGACTCCTCGGCCGACCTCGCCACCGCCGAACGGGCCGTGTACGAGCTCTACCGCAAGCTCAAGCCGGTCGGCGCGACCAGGAACCTGCTGCTGCCGGTCGGCACCGACTACACCCCGCCCAACAAGTGGGTCACCGCGATCCACCGCTCCTGGGCCGCCAAGTACCTGTGGCCGAGGTTCGTCTGCGCCACCCCCCGCGACTTCCTGGACGCGGTGCGCGCCGAACTCGCCGCGACCGGCCGCCGCCCCGGCCCGCAGAGCCGCGACATGAACCCCGTCTACACCGGCAAGGACGTCTCCTACATCGACACCAAGCAGGCCCAGCGGGCGGCGGAGACGGCGGCCGTCGACGCCGAGAAGCTCGCGGTGCTCGCCGAGGCGCAGGGCCTGGGCCGCTACCCGGCGGCCGCGCTCGACAAGGCGTGGCGCCACCTCGCCTACGGCGCCCACCACGACGCGATCACCGGCTCCGAGTCCGACCAGGTGTACCTGGACCTGCTCGGCGGCTGGCGGGAGGCGTACGACCTGGCGGCCGACGTCCGGGACCGGGCGCTGGATGCGTTGACCGCGCGGATCGCCACCCCGGCCGGCGAGGGCGGCTGCGTCGTCGTCACCAACACGCTCTCCTTCGACCGCACCGACCTGGTGGCCGTCCCGCTGCCCCCGGAGGCGGCGGCGGAGGCGGCGGCCCGCGGGCTGCGGGTGCTGGACGACACGGGCGCACCGGTGCCCTGCGCCCTCGACCGGGGCACCCTGCGCTTCCTGGCCGAGCACGTGCCGGCGCTCGGCTGGCGGACCTGGCGGCTGCTGCCCGGAACTCCGGCCGCCACACCCTGGCGCCCGGCCGAGGGCCTCACCGTCGCCAACGACCGCTACCGGGTCACCGCCGACCCGGCCCGCGGCGGCGGCCTCTGCTCCGTCCAGGACCTGCTGCACGAAAGGGAGTTGATCCGGACCGGACTGGTCGGCAACGAACTGCGGGTGTACGAGGAGTACCCCCAGCACCCCGACTTCGGCGAGGGCCCCTGGCACCTGCTCCCCAAGGGCCCGGTGACCGGCTCCTGCTCCGGTCCGGCCGAGGTCCGCCGTGAGACCGGCCCGCTCGGCGAACGCCTGGTGGTCACCGGGACGGTGGACGGCCTGCGGTTCGAGCAGACGGTCACCCTCTGGCGCGGCCTCGACCGGGTCGACTGCCGGACCAGGGTGCTCGACCACCGCGGCGCCGACCGGCTGCTGCGGCTGCGGTTCCCCGTCGACCTGCCGGGGGCGCTGCCGGTCAGCGAGGTGGCCGGGGCCGTCGTCGGCCGGGGCTTCGCGATGCCGGACGTCGACTCGGCCGAGGCGCCGTGGACCCTCGACAACCCCGCCAACACCTGGTTCGGCCTCGGCTCCACCGCGCGGGTCCTGCTCACCGACCCGGTCACCGGCGCGCCGCTCGGCGAACGGGCCTTCGGCGTCGCCGAGGTGGTCGTCCCCGAGCTGGACGCCGCCGCCGACGCCCGGGAGCTGGTCGTCGCGCTCGCCCGGGTCGGCGTCACCGCCACCACCTCCGGCGCCGACTGGGCCCGGTACGGCTGGCTGGACGTCGACTCCAACCTGCCGGACCTGCGGATCCTCCTCGGCGGTCCCGAGACCAACGACGCCACCCGGGAGTTGCTGGAGCGCGCGGGCGAGGAGTACGCGGCCGTGCTCAAGGCCCACGGCGCGGTCTGGGTACCCGCCGCCGCCCCGCTGACCGAGGTCTGGCGGCCCGGCGCGGACCTGCGCGACCTGCGCGCCCTGCCCGCGCTGGTCGTCACCGACCCGGCCGCGCTCACCGCCGACCTCGCGGACGCCCGGATCACCGCCCGCTGCCCGGCGGCCCCGCCCGCCGCCGAACAACTCACCGACCACACCGTGGCGTTGCTGACCTACGGCCTGCCCGGCTTCGCCGTCGACACCAGCGGCGCGCTCCACCTGTCCCTGCTGCGCTCCTGCACCGGCTGGCCCTCCGGCGTCTGGATCGACCCGCCCCGGCGCACCCTGCCTGACGGCGCGTCCTTCCAGCTCCAGCACTGGACGCACGACTTCCACTACGCCCTGGTCGGTGGTCCCGGCGACTGGCGGGACCAGGAACTCCCGTCCCAGGGGCAGGAGTTCAATCACCCGCTGTACGCCCGGGCGGTGCCCGCCGGGCAGTCGGGCCCGCTGCCCGCCACGCTCTCCTGGCTGCGGGTCGAACCCGCCCGCCGGGTGCTGCTCGGCGCCCTCAAACCGGCCGGGAACCCGATCGCCCACGGGTCCGCCGCCACCGCCGGCGCCCAACTGCTCACCGTCCGCCTGGTCGAGTCGACCGGACTGGGCAGCACCGTCGCCCTCGGCGGCGCGCTGGGCCTGGTCGACCTGCGTCACGCCGACCTGCTGGAGCGTCCCACCGGCCCGGTCGACGGCGGACTCACGCTCCCCGGTTCGGCGTTCGCCACCCTGCTGGCCCGCCCCGGGGTGGCCGCCGACCCCGCCGGACCCGTGCTCGGCGCGACCGCCGAGCCCGCCCAGCCCGTGCACGCCCGCTACTGGCTGCACAACCGGGGCCCGGCGCCGCTCGGCTACCTCCCGGTGTCCGTCGGCGCCTCGCCCGGCCTGCTGCGGACGGCCGGGGAGCCCGTCACCCTCTCGGTTGCGCTCTCCTCCCAGCTCCAGGACGCCGCCGTGGAGGGCACCGCCACCGTCCACCCGCCGGAGGGCTGGACGGCCGGCCCCAGCGCCCGCCCCTACCGGCTGGCGCCCGGCGGCCACCTCCGCTTCCCGGTCACCCTCACCCCGCCCGCCGACGCCGCGCCCGGCCTGTACTTCGCCGCCGTCCGGGTGGCCCACGACGGGCAGGAGATCGAGGACGTGGTCACGGTGGCGGTCGGCGAGCTGCCGGAGCTCCTCCCCGTCCCCGGCGAGGCCCCCGAGGACTGGACCGCCGCCCAGGGCACCAAGGCCACCGAGGGCCGCGACACCGGCCTCGGCGTCGCCGTGCTCGCCGACACCGTCCGGCTCGCCCCGGGGGAGCGGGGCGTCCTGGTGCTGCGGCTGAGCAACCGCACCCGCGGCGAGATCCGCGGCGAACTGCAACTCGTCTCGCCCTGGGGCACCTGGGAGGCCGTCGGTGCCCCCGTCCGCGGCTTCACCCTCGCCGCGGGCGCCGAAGCGGTCGAGGAGTTCGAACTCGCCGCCCCGGCCACGACGGACCCCGGAGCCTACTGGGCCCTGGCCAAGGTGATGTGGTTCGGCCGCTGCCAGTACGCCCCCACCGTCGCGGTGGTGGTCGCACCGTGACCACTCCCGCCGAAGCCCCGGTCCTCGGCCTGCTCGACGGCCGGCCGCTGCCCCGCACCGGCCTCGACCGCCGCCTCGCCGCCCTGCGCACCGGCCCCCGGGCCGCCGCGCTGCCCGCGCCGGGCAGTGGCGAGGACCGGCAACTCGCCCGCTGGGTCGCCCAGGTGCTGCTGACCGAGGCGCTCTGCGAAGCCGTCGCCGCCGAACGCGGCCTCGCCGTCCACCCGGCGGCCGCGCCTGCCCGCCTCGACCAGCAGGCCGCCGTCGAACTCGGCTCCATCACCGCCGCCGCGTACGAGGGCAGCGCGGCGGTGCGGGCCGTCTGCGCCGAGGTCACCGCCGAGGTCGAGCCCTCCGCCGCCGAGGTCGCCCACTACCGCGCCCTCACCGAACGCCCTCCGTCCGCCGCCCCGTGGCGGCTCGCCCTCCCCGACGGCAGTACCTTCGACGCCGCCCCGGACACCCTCCCGCTCGCCCTCGCCGAGGCCCTGCGCGCCGCGACCCCCGGCGCGTGGGTCGGCGCCGCCGGCTGGACCGCCGTCCGCCTCGCCACCGCGCCCGACCCGGACCCCGACCCCGACCCCGACCCGGACCCCGCGCCCGACCTCGCGCCCGACGCTTCGGCCGTCGTGCACGCCGCCGCCCGCCGCGCCGCCTTCGTCCGCTGGCTCGACCACGCCCGCGC
>NZ_LGDO01000157.1:0-8751 GCF_001279805.1 Streptomyces sp. XY431 | reverse complement strand
GTTGGACGAGACGGGGTGGACGCAGCCGGCGCTGTTCGCGGTGGAGGTGGCGCTGTTCCGGTTGTTCGAGTCGTGGGGTGTGCGGCCGGACTTCGTGGCGGGTCATTCGATCGGTGAGTTGGCGGCGGTGCATGTGGCGGGGGTGCTGTCGCTGGAGGATGCGGCGGTGCTGGTGGGTGCGCGGGCGCGGTTGATGCAGGCGTTGCCGGGTGGTGGGGCGATGGTGGCCCTGGAGGCGACGGAGGAGGAGGTCCGGGCGGTTCTGGCGGACGGCGTGGACGGCGCGGACATCGCCGCCGTCAACGGGCCCCGTGCTGTTGTCGTCTCGGGCGACGAGGCGGCGGTCGAGAGTGTCCGCGAGCACTTCGCGGACCGTCGTACGCGCCGGCTGCGGGTCAGCCACGCGTTCCACTCGGCGCACATGGACGGCATGCTGGACGAGTTCCTGACCGTCGCCCGGGCGCTGACCTTCCGGCGCCCCGAGATCCCGGTGGTCTCCAACGTCACCGGCCTGGTGGCGAGTTCGGAGGAGATCACCGACCCGGAGTACTGGGTGCGTCAGGTCCGTGGCGCCGTGCGCTTCGCCGACGTGGTCACCACCCTGGCCGACGAGGGCGCGACGACCTTCGTCGAACTCGGCCCCGACGGCACCCTGGCCGGTCTGGTCGGCGCCACTCTGGACGAGGCCGTCACCGCCGTCCCGGTCCTGCGCCGGGAGCGGCCCGAGCAGCGGACGGCGCTGACGGCGCTCGCCCGGATCCACGTCCAGGGCCACCAGGTCGACTGGACCGCCCTGTTCGGCGGCGGGCACCGCCCGAGGCTCGCCCTGCCCACCTACCCGTTCCAGCGCCGCCGCTACTGGCTGGAGCCCGCCGCCCGGACCGCCGCCGACGCGCGCGGACTCGGCCTGGCGGCCGTCGACCACGCCGTGCTCGGCGCGGCCGTCGTCCAGGCCGACTCGGAGGGTGTGCTGCTCACCGGCAGCCTCTCCCTCGCCACCCACCCCTGGCTCGCCGACCATGTGGCGCTCGGCACCGTCCTGGCGCCCGGCGCGGCCCTGGTCGAGCTGGCGATCCGGGCGGGCGACGAGGTGGGCGCGAGCACCCTGGACGAGCTGGTGATCGAGGCCCCGCTCGTGCTGCCCGAGCGCGACACCCTGCACCTGCACGTGGCGGTCGGCGCGCCGGACGGGACCGGCGCCCGTCCGGTCACGATCCACTCCCGGCCCGCGCCCGGCCCGGCCTCCCAGGCCGCCCCGGCCGCCGTGGACGGCGCCTGGACCCGGCACGCGAGCGGCCTGCTGTCCGCCGACCGGCCCGGCACGGCCGTGCCCACCGCCTGGGCGCCCGCCGAGGGCGCCGAGCACCTCGCCCCCGAGGAGGCGTACGAGCTGCTGTCCGCCGTCGGACTGGACTACGGTCCGGCCTTCCGCGGGCTGCGCGAGGTCTGGCGGGACGGTGCGACGCTCCATGCGCACGCCGTCCTGCCGGAGCCGCAGACCGGGGACGCCGCCCGGTTCGGCCTGCACCCCGCGCTGCTGGACGCCGCCGCCCAGCTGCCCGCCCTCGACGGGGCGGACCGCGACCCCGCCGACGGCGACCCGGCCGCCGCCCGCACCCGTCGGCTCCCGTTCGCCTACCGGGGTGTCACCCTGCACGCCGCCGCCGCGACCGAGCTGCGGGTGCTGGTCACCGCGACCGGATCAGACTCCTACCGCCTGGAGGCCACCGACCCGGCCGGCCGACCGGTGATCACCGTCGAATCGCTGGTCACCCGTCCCGTCGTCACCGACCGGCTGGGCGCCGAGCCCGCCGTCGGACGGGACACGCTGTTCGCCGTCGACTGGCCGGAGGTGGCGGTCGAGGCGTTCGACGGGGCATCGGACGAGGTGCTGCGGGTGGACGGGGACGTGGTGGCGACGCTGGCCGCGCTCCAGTCCTGGCTGGCCCAGGACGACGGCGCCGGTGCGCCGCTGGTGGTGCTGACGCGGCAGGCCGTGGCCGTCGACGAGTCGGAGGCGCCGGACCTGACCGCCGCCCCGGTGTGGGGCCTGGTGCGTTCTGCGCAGTCGGAGAACCCGGGCCGGATCGTGCTCGTCGACACCGACAGCACCGAGGCCTCGGAGGCCGTGCTGGCGGCGGCCGTGGCCGGCGGTGAGCCGCAGCTGGCGCTGCGCGAGGGCCGGGTGCGGGTACCGCGCCTGGTCCGGGTGGCTGTCCCCGACGTCGAGGCCCGCGACTGGGACCCGGAGGGCACGGTGCTGATCACCGGTGGCACCGGCACCCTCGGCGCCCTGCTCGCCCGGCACCTGGTCACCGAGCGCGGTGTGCGTCACCTGCTGCTGCTGTCCCGCCGTGGCGCCGACGCCCCCGGTGCGGCCGAACTGCACACCGAACTCACCGCCCTCGGTGCGGACGTGACGATCGCGGCCGCCGACACCGCCGACCGCGAGGCGCTCGCCGCCGCGATCGCGGCCGTCCCGTCCGCCCACCCGCTGACCGCCGTGGTCCACACGGCCGGCGTGGTCGACGACGGCGTGCTGACCGCCCTCACCCCCGAGCGCCTGGCCGCCGTCTGGGCCCCCAAGGCCGACGGCGCCCGCCACCTGCACGAACTGACCCGGTCCCACGACCTGGCCGCGTTCGTCCTCTACTCCTCCGTCGCCGCCGTGCTCGGCAGCCCGGGACAGGCGAGCTACGCCGCCGCGAACAGCTACCTGGACGCCCTCGCCGCCCACCGGCGCAGCATCGGCCTGCCCGGCCAGTCCCTGGCCTGGGGGCAGTGGGCCGAGGCCAGCGGCATCACCGAACACCTCAGTGCCACCGACCACGCCCGGTTGGCCCGCTTCGGCATCCGGCCGATCGGCTCCGCCGAGGGCGTGCGACTGTTCGACGCCACCCGGCGGCTGGGCGACCGGGCGGCCCTGGTGCCCGCCCCGCTCGACCTCGCCGCCGTGCGGACGCAGCAGGACCGGACCCAGCACGAGGTGCCGCCGCTGCTGCGCGGCCTGGTCCGGCCCACCCGGCGCACGGCCGGCTCCGCACCCCACGGCACCGCCGCCACCCCCGGAACGGACGGCCGGGGCGCCCTCGCCCAGCGGCTCGCCGCCCTGCCCGACGACGCCGAGCGGCAGGCGGAGCTGCTCCGGCTGGTCCGCGCCGAGGTGTCCGCCGTGCTCGGCACCGAGGCCGAAGCGGTCGGCGCCCAGCGGTCGTTCACCAGCATCGGCGTGGACTCGCTGTCCGCCGTCGAGCTGCGCAACCGGGTCGCGGCCGCCACCGGCCTGCGCCTGTCGGCCACCCTGGTGTTCGACCACCCCAACCCGACCGCCCTCGCCGAGCACCTGCGGTCCGAACTCCTCGGCGCCACCGCCGACCCGGCGCCCGTGGTGAGCACCCCCGCCCCGGCCCGGCCCGCCGTCGAGGACGACCCGGTCGTCATCGTCGGCATGGCCTGCCGCCTGCCCGGCGGCGTGGCCACCCCGGACGACCTGTGGCGGCTGGTGAGCGAGGGCCGGGACGCCGTCACCGACTTCCCGGACGACCGGGGCTGGGACCTCGACAACCTCTACGACCCGGACCCCGACAAGCCCGGCACCTCCTACACCCGGCACGGCGGGTTCCTCGACCGGCCGGCCGAGTTCGACGCCGAGTTCTTCGGCATCTCGCCCCGCGAGGCGATCGCCACCGACCCACAGCAGCGGCTGCTGCTGGAGACCACCTGGGAGGCCCTGGAGAGCGCGGGCATCGACCCGACCGCCCTGCGCGGCAGCCGGACCGGCGTCTTCGCGGGCGTGATGTACCACGACTACGCGCCGCGGGTCCGCGAGGTGCCGGCCGAACTGGAGGGCTGGCTCGGCAACGGCACCGCCGGCAGCGTGGCCTCCGGCCGGATCTCCTACTCCTTCGGCTTCGAGGGCCCGGCCGTCACCGTGGACACCGCCTGCTCCTCCTCGCTGGTCGCGCTGCACCTGGCCGCCCAGTCGCTGCGCTCCGGCGAGTGCGACCTCGCCCTGGCCGGCGGGGTGGCCGTGATGTCCACCCCGACCACCTTCGTCGAGTTCTCCCGGCAGCGGGCCCTGTCCGCCGACGGCCGCTGCAAGGCGTACGCGAACGCGGCGGACGGCACCGGCTGGGGCGAGGGCGTCGGGCTGCTGCTGGTCGAGCGGCTCTCCGACGCCCGCCGCAACGGCCACCCGGTGCTCGCGGTGGTCCGCGGCAGCGCGGTCAACCAGGACGGCGCCTCCAACGGCCTGACCGCGCCCAGCGGCCCTGCTCAGCAGCGGGTGATCCGGGCGGCGCTGGAGCGGGCCGGGCTCGGCGCGGCCGACGTGGACGCGGTCGAGGGCCACGGCACCGGCACCACCCTCGGCGACCCGATCGAGGCGCAGGCCGTGATCGCCACCTACGGGCAGCAGCGGCCGGCCGAACAGCCGCTCTGGCTGGGCTCGTTGAAGTCCAACATCGGCCACACCCAGGCCGCGGCCGGTGCGGCGGGCGTGATCAAGATGGTCCAGGCGATCCGGCACGGGGTGCTGCCCCGCACCCTGCACGTGGACGAGCCCTCGCCGTACGTGGACTGGTCGGCGGGCGCGGTCGAACTGCTCACCGAGCAGCGGGACTGGCCGGAGCTCGGGCGGCCGCGCCGCGCGGCCGTCTCCTCCTTCGGGGTGTCCGGCACCAACGCGCATGTGATCATCGAGCAGGCCCCGGACCGGGTGCCGGTCGCCGCTGACCCCGTCGACGCCGCCGACGCGCCCGGCCCGCTGCCCTACCTCGTCTCCGCCCGCACCCCGGCCGCGCTGCTCGCCCAGGCCGCCCAGGTGGCGGAGCTGCTCCCGGCGCCCGACGGCCGGGACCTCGATGTCGCGCACGCCCTGGCCACCGCCCGAGGCGCGCTGGAGGAGCGGGCCGTCGCCGTCGGCGACCCGGAGGCCCTGCGGGCGCTCGCCGCCGGGGACCCGGCCGCCGCACTGGTCACCGGCACCGCCGACGTCAGCGGCCGCACGGTGTTCGTGTTCCCCGGCCAGGGCTCGCAGTGGGCCGGGATGGCCGTCGAACTCCTCGACACCGCACCGGTGTTCGCCGCCAGGATCGAGGATTGCGCGGCCGCCCTGGCCCCGCACACGGACTGGTCGCTGCCGGACGTCCTGCGCGGCGCCCCCGGCGCCCCCGGCCTGGACCGGGTGGACGTCGTCCAGCCGGTGCTGTGGGCGGTGATGGTCTCGCTGGCCGAGCTGTGGCGGGCGCACGGGGTGCGGCCGGACGCGGTGGTCGGCCACAGCCAGGGCGAGATCGCGGCCGCCGTGGTCGCGGGCGGGCTCTCGCTCGCCGACGGCGCCCGGGTGGTGGCCCTGCGCAGCCGGGCGATCCTCGCCCTGGCCGGGGCCGGCGGCATGGCCTCGGTCGCCCTGCCCGCCGCCGAGGTGGCCGAGCGGATCGCCGACCGGGCCGACCTGCTCTCGATAGCCGTGGTCAACGGCCCGGCGGCGACCGTGGTCTCCGGCGAGCCGACGGCGCTGGCCGAACTGGTCGACGCCTACCGGGCGGAGGGCGTCCGGGCCCGCACCATCCCGGTCGACTACGCCTCGCACTCCCCCCAGGTGGACGGTCTGCGGGCGGAGTTGGTGGAGCTGCTGGCCCCGGTCCGGCCGCGCACCGGCACCGTGCCGCTGCTGTCCACCGTCACCGGCGACTGGTTCGACACGGCGGGGCTGGACGCGGAGTACTGGGTGACCAACCTGCGCGAGACGGTCCGCTTCGAGGAGGCCACCCGGCGCCTCGCCGAGGACGGCCACACCGTGTTCGTCGAGGTGTCGCCGCACGGGGTGCTGACCGTGCCGATCGAGGACACCCTCGCGTCCGTCGGCGCCGGAAAGCGCTCGGTGGTGGCGGGCACGCTCCGCCGCGACCACGGCGGGCCGGAGCGGTTCCTGCTCTCCGCCGCCGAACTCTGGGTGCGGGGCGTGACGTTCGACTGGTCGGCGGTCTTCGCCGGGACCGGTCCGCGACCGGTGGCACTGCCCACCTATCCGTTCCGGCGGCAGCGCTACTGGCTGGACGCGACCGTCACCAACACGACCGTGGCCGGCTCCGTGGCCGCCGCGGCCGGCACCGACGGCGCGGCCGCCGGGCCCGCGCCCTGGCTGCTCAGGCTGGAGGGCGCGGAGGGCCCGGAGGCGCGGGAGGCGGTGCTGCTCGACCTGGTCCGCCGGGAGGCCGCGGCCGTGCTCGGCCACGCCGGCATCGCCGCCGTCGCTGCCGACCGGGCCTTCCGCGAACTGGGCCTGACCTCGCTCACCGCCGTCGAACTGCGCAACCGCATCGGCGCCGGCACCGGCCTGGAGCTGCCCGCGACGCTGGTCTTCGACCACCCGACCCCGGCCGCCGTCGCCGCCCAGCTGCTCGGCGAACTCCCGGACACCGCAGGGGGTGCGGAGGGCGCGGAGCTCGATCCGGGAGCGGCCCTGGCCGCCCTGGAGCGGTCCCTCGCCGGACCGGCGGGGCCCGAGGGGGAGCGCGCCTCGGTGCTCGCCCGGCTGAAGGCGCTGGTGGACCGCTGGGACGCCGGCGGCCTCGACGGGGCGGACGGCTCCGGCACCGAGGGTCATGGGGACCTCGACGAGCTGGACCTGGAGAACGCCACCGACGAGGAACTCTTCGCCCTGATGGACCGCGACGCCTCCCCGTCCGCCTGACACCTCCCCGTCTGCCTGACGCCTCCCCGTCCGCCTGACCCTTCTGCCGTTCGCCTTCCCCGGCGGCCGCCCCTCGCGGCGGCCGCCGGGCCCGAACCCCCGACCCTGCCACCACCCGTACGACCGCACCTGCGAGAGGCACCGATGTCCAACGACCAGAAGCTCCGCGACTATCTGAAGCGCGCCCTGGCCGACGCGCGCCAGGCCAACCGCCGCCTCGAGGAGGTGGAGCGGGCGAAGCGCGAACCGATCGCGATCGTCGGCATGGCCTGCCGCCTGCCCGGCGGCGTCGCCTCGCCCGAGGACCTCTGGCAGCTGGTGACCGACGGCGGCGACGCCATCACCGAGTTCCCCACCGACCGGGGCTGGGACCTCGACGCCCTCTACGACCCGGACCCGGACCACCCCGGCACCTCGTACACCCGGCACGGCGGATTCCTGGACACCACCGCCGAGTTCGACGCCGAGTTCTTCGGCATCTCGCCGCGCGAGGCCCTCGCCACCGACCCGCAGCACCGGCTGCTGCTCGAAACCGCCTGGGAGGCGTTCGAGCGGGCCGGCATCGACCCGACCGCGCTGCGCGGCAGCCGGACGGCGGTCTTCGCGGGCCTGGCCGGGACCGACTACACGCCCCGACTCCACGACGCTCCTGGTGAGTTGGAGGGCTACCTGGGCATCGGCGGCCTGGACAGCGTGGCCTCCGGCCGGATCTCCTACACCTTCGGCTTCGAGGGCCCGGCCGTCACGGTCAACACGGCCTGCTCCTCCTCGCTGGTGGCGCTGCACCTGGCCGCGCAGTCGCTGCGCTCCGGCGAGTCGGACCTCGCACTGGCCGGGGGCGTCAGCGTGATGTCGACGGCGCAGGGCTTCGTCGAGTTCTCCCGGCAGCGCGGACTGTCCACCGACTGCCGACGGGACGGGCTGGGCGGAGGGTGTGGGCCTGCTGCTGGTGGAGCGTCTTTCGGACGCGCGCCGCAACGGCCACGAGGTGCTGGCGGTGCTGCGCGGCAGCGCGGTCAACCAGGACGGCGCCTCCAACGGCCTCACCGCCCCCAACGGCCCGGCCCAGCAGCGGGTGATCCGCGCCGCCCTGGCCGACGCCCGCCTCTCCGCCGCCGACGTCCAGGCCGTCGAGGCGCACGGCACCGGCACCCGGCTCGGCGACCCGATCGAGGCCCAGGCCATCCTGGCCACCTACGGCCGCCAGCGTCCCGCCGAACAGCCCCTGCTGCTCGGCTCGTTGAAGTCCAACATCGGTCACACCCAGGCCGCGGCCGGTGTGGCGGGCGTGATCAAGTCGGTGCAGGCGATCCGGCACGGCGTGCTGCCGCGAACCCTGCACATCGAGGAGCCGACCCCGTTCGTCAACTGGTCGGCGGGCGCCGTGGAACTGCTGACCGAGCCCCGGGACTGGCCCACCGTGGAAGGCCCGCGCCGGGTCGGCGTCTCGGCCTTCGGCGCCAGCGGCACCAACGCGCACGTGATCATCGAGCAGGCCCCGGCGGAGGAGACCGTGCCGGTGGAGGCCGTGGTGCCGACGGTGGACGGTGCGTTGCTGGCCGGTGGAGGCCGTGGTGCCGACGGTGGACGGTGCGTTGCTGCCGTTCGTGGTGTCGGCGCGTTCGCCCGAGGCGCTGCGCGAACAGGGCGCCCGGGTGGCCGAGTTGGCCCTCGCGGGTGATCCGCTGGAGATCGCACGGTCCCTGGTCAGCACGCGGGCGGCGTTGGAGGAGCGGGCGGTGGTGCTGGGTGATCCGGCGGCGCTGCGTGATCCCGAGGGCGCGGATGTGGTGCGGGGGGTGGCGGGTTCGGGCGGTCTGGCGTTCCTGTTCTCCGGGCAGGGTTCCCAGCGGGTCGGTATGGGGCGTGAGTTGTATGCGTCGCAGCCGGTGTTCGCGGGGGCTTTCGATGCGGTGGCGGGGGCGTTGGGGCTGCCGTTGGCGGAGGTGATCGCTTCGGGTGAGGGGTTGGACGAGACGGGGTGGACGCAGCCGGCGCTGTTCGCGGTGGAGGTGGCGCTGTTCCGGTTGTTCGAGTCGTGGGGTGTGCGGCCG
>NZ_LGDO01000156.1:0-8222 GCF_001279805.1 Streptomyces sp. XY431 | reverse complement strand
GGGCCAGGGCGAGGCCGCCGTCCAGGGCGGCGGGCTGGGTGACCTGGACGGCGTGGCCGCCGGACCGGTCCGCGCCCCCGGCCTCGGGGGGCCCGGAGCGATGGGCCAGCCCGGCGAGCGCGTGCGTCAGCCCCTCCGTCGGCCCCTCCGGTGCCCCCTCCGTCGCCCCGCCCGGCGCTGCCGAACCCACCTCCGCTCAGCTCTCGTTGAGCGGACGGAGCAGGACGTCACGCACGGCGTCCCGCCCCCGCTGGTCGGTCCTGAGCACGCGTCCGGCCATCAGCAGGGCGTTCAGGAGCTGGTCGTTGGCCAGCTCCGCCCCGTCCTGCCGCTGACGGCGGAGGAACTCGGCGATCAGATCGGTGGTCTCCGCCGCGGCGGCCGCCTCCTCCCCCAGGTGGGCGGCGACCATCGCGGCCAGCCGCTGCTCGTCCGGCGCCCGGATCTCCAGCCGGACGCAGCGCCGCAGCAGCGCGCCCGGGAAGTCCCGCTCGCCGTTGCTGGTGAGGACGACCAGCGGGAACTGCGCGCAGCGCACCACACCGCCGCGCACCACCGCCGTCCGGCCGTGGTCGGCCGTGCCGACCTCCTGCGGGTCCGGGCCGAGCCGCAGCAGCTCGGGGATCTCGAACTCGCCCTCCTCGAAGACGTTCAGCAGGTCGTTGGGCAGGTCGATGTCGCTCTTGTCGATCTCGTCGATCAGCAGCACCCGCGGTGTCCGCCACGGCAGCAGCGCCGTCCCGAGCGGGCCGAGCCGCAGGAACCTGCCGATGGCGGGCGACCGGGGCTCGTCCCGGGGTTCGGGTCGGGGTTCCGGCCGCGGGTCCCCGCCGGGGTCGGCCCGCCGGGCGCTCTCCCGCGACAGCCCGGCCTCGTGCAGCCGCCCGATCGCGTCGTAGCTGTACAGCCCGTCGCGCAGGCTGGACCGGCTGCTGATCGACCAGCGCAGCACCGGGCCGAGGCGCAGCTCGTGGGCGACCGCGTAGGCGAGCGTCGACTTGCCGACACCGGGCTTGCCGGTGATCAGCAGGGGGCGGCGCAGGTGCAGGGCGAGGTTGACCAGCCGGACCTCCCGCGCGTCCGCCTGGTACGCCGCCGCCTGCCGGACCCGGCCGAGCCGGCGGGCCGTGGAACCGGCCGCCGCGTCCTCCGGGGGCGGCACCGGCAGCCGTTCGGGGTCGCTGTCCGGGTCGCCGAAGGCACGCCAGGCGGGTGCCGGCGGGAGCCCGGCGATCCCGCCGTGAGGGACGCCGGTGCCCCGGTAGATCCACCAGTCCTCGGCCATGAACGCTCCTGACTCGTCGCTTGTCGCCGTGGGGTCGCCGTGGGGTTCGTGGTCATTCGACGATCCCGGGGAAGGCGTAGTCCTGATCGGGGTCCACGCAGTCCGGGTCGTCCCAGAGCAGCGTGACCGTGCGGTCCGGGTCCGGGTTCGGGCCGCCGACCTGCCGCCGGTACCGGTGGACGGCGTCGGGCAGTTCGGCCAGCCGGGTGGGCCGGTGCTGGCGGAGGGCCGCGACGAGCGGGTCCGGGTCGCCGGCCACCCGCCGCCAGATCAGGACGGGTATCCCTTCGAAGTACATCGCGTCGTCCACGGCGTACTGCACCTCGGGGTCGAGCTGCTCGTACGGGACCGTCAGTCCCAGACAGGCGAGGTTCTTCCTGCCGGTCACCCAGTTGAGCAGCTCCTTGGCGCTCGCCCGGTCGAGCGAGGGCCATTCGATCCGTTCGATGACCTCGTTCGAGTCGACGCCGTGGGACTGGAGGTTGGCCCAGCGCTGCCGCCAGAGCGCGAGGCCGAGGTGGGGCTCGCAGTAGCGTTCGAGTTGCCGGACCACCACCGGGTGGAACTCGCCCAGGGGCCGGCGGGTCGCGCCGGTGGACCAGAGCTCGGCGGTGTAGCCGAGGATGGAGCGTGGCAGCAGGAACTCGATCCGGACCGGGTCGGTCGTGCGGAGCGCCAGCTTCAGCTCCTTCCACGCGACCAGTCGCGCGCCGCCCGCCCCGAGCAGCTCGCTCCTGGTGAACGCCTGGTCGTCCTGGTGGCTGCCGACCCGCCGGAACGGTCCGCCCGCCAGTGGCTGGCGGTAGTAGGAGATGTGCAGCCGGTACCGGGTGTCGCCGGTGTGGACGGGCCCCTCCTCGTCCAGCCGGACCTGGACGATCAGCCGCTCGCCGGGGACCGCCGCCGCGACGGCGGGCGCCCGGTCGGCATGGGCGGCGAGGAACCGGCGCAGGGCCGGGAGCGGGTGCTGCCGGGTGACCTCGGGGTTGTCGCCGAGCGCACGGAGGAAGGCGACCAGCGGGCCGAGCGGGTCGTCGTCGATCCGGTTGACGAGGAGGTCCAGGAGCGCCGGCAGGGTCATCTCCGCCGTGTCGCGCTCCCGCAGCCCCGGGATGTCCTCCGGCAGGTGGCGGGCCGGCCTGGCCGGCGCCGTGATCGTGTGCAACTCGCCGATCACTGCCAGCAGTTCGCCGCGGGGAAGGTCCTCGCCGCGGTTCAGGACCCGTCGGGCGAGCTCCAGCCAGTCCCGTGCGCCGTCGTTCCGCGCCAGCTCCTCCAGCGCCTCGGCGAGGGCGTCAAGCGCGGCCCACGGATCCCGGAAGGCGCGGATCGCCCGAAGCATCTCCCGGACGTGCGGTCGCGGGGTGTAGTCCTCGCGGATGTCGGCCTGGATGCCACGGGTCTTCGCCGACGCGCCCATGGTCGCCAGCACGTCCTGGCGGAAGGTGAGTTGGAGCATCCTGTCGAAGCCGAGCAGGATTCCGACGAGAACCTCCTCGGCCCCTTCCGGCCACGGCCCCCGGCCGGCCGCCGGGGGCACGAACGGTGTCACGTGCATCCGGCTAGCCGTCCTCCCGCTCGCCGAGGGCGCGCCCGACCACGGCGTCGAGTGTGCCGAGTGCGCCGTCGTCCGGGGCGAGTTCGGCCATCGCGTCCCGCAGCGCCCGCAGGGCGGACCGGCCGTCGCGGAAGCTGCGGCAGGCGCGCACGATCTGGTGCAGGTGGGTGCGGCGGTCGGGGCGTTCCTCGGCCTCGAAGGAGTGCGCCAGGCCGAGGTGCCGGCCCATGGTGTCGAGCAGGTCGTAGCGGCCGTCGGGGCGGCGCAGCAGCTCGAAGGCCATCAGGGCGTCGACCAGCTCGCCGTTCCCGGGCGGTGCGGGCGGCGCGGGTGGCGGGACGGGGGCGACGCCCGCCGTGCCCAGCAGCGCGGTCAGCGCGCCGACCGGGGTGTACCAGCCGCCCTCGTCCCGCTGGAAGGAGCGGCTGCCCTTGAGCACACCCCGCACCAGGCCGTCCCCGTCGACCAGCATGCTGCCGCTGTGGCCGTCCCGGATGCCGTCGCCGCGCACACCGAGGTACCGGTCCGCGAGGCCGACGACCCGCAGGCGCAGGGTGTCGGGCCGGGCGCCGGGGCTCGGTGTGTGGGTGGAGTACCCGAGGGCGGTCAGGACGGTGTCCGGTTCGGCCTCGGTGGCCGCGAGCCGGACCACCGGGTGGCCGGCCCAGTCCGGGACGCCGAGCAGGGCGAGGTCGGGGAAGGGGTAGGAGCCCTTGCCGTTGCCGTTGCCGGTGCTGCCGCTGTCCTCGCCCGTCGCCGGGTCCAGCCGGATGCGGTCGGCCGGGACGGCGTGCTCGCCGGACTCGTGCCGGACGCCCACCGGCTCCGCCGCGCGCGCCGCCCGCGCGACCACGTGCGCGGCGGTGACGGCGAGGCCCGGCGCCACCAGGAAGCCGCTGCCGCGGAACTCGCCCGCGACGGTGATCACGACGGTGCGGCCGCGCAGCGCCTCGGCCGCGGCGAGGTCGGGCCGCGCGGGTACGGTCACTCGGCGTCGGCCGCTCTGGGGGCCGGGGCGCTCGCGCCGTCGGGCGCGGTCTGTGCGTTCTGCGCGTTCGGAGCTGCCGGAGCTGCCGGATCCGCCGCAGCGGCCGGATCCACTGCGGCCGCCTGCTGCCGACGGCGCTCGGCGAGGTCCCAGGAGAGGCGGACGGTGAGTCCGGCCTCGCTGCCGGCCTCGGCTATGACACCGAGCAACTGACCGGACTTGACGGCCAGTTTGAGCCCGAACTCGACCTCGAAGGTGTCCGGGTTGCCGGCCGCCCCCTGCGCGATGCTCTCCGCCGCCCAGCGGCCGACACCCTGGACGGTGCTGCGCACCTGGTCCAGCGTCAGTGCCACGGCCGAACCGAGCTGCGAGGCGGCGCGTCGGCCCCCGCCCCAGGCGGCGTCGCCGGAGTCCCCCCAGACGTCCGAAGGCGTTTCCGGCTGCTGGAAGTTCACCTCGCCGATCACCTCGGCCCGGACGGTCGTGCCGTCCCCGAGATCGATGGTCACTGTTTCGGCCATGCGCGTCCGCCCCCTTGGAGATCCGCCCCCCGACGGTCCCTCACCATACCGGCGTCCTCGCACCGTTTGGCTTGGATGCCCAAGTCGGCTCGGTGGTGGGGGAGTCGGTCGGGGCGGTGTACGGGCGGGGGTGGTCAGGCGTCCGTGGGGAGGGGCCTGGACGGGTGGCCGGTCGGTGCGGTGGTGCGGGGGTGGGCGGGGAGGGGGAGGTCCAGGGCGGCCGTGGAGCGGGCCGGGAGGGCCATGGCGGTCGCGGCCTCCGGCGGGAGGTCGCGCAGGCCGAGGAGGCCGGCGGACAGGCGGGCGGTGGCGCGGTGCCAGTCGCCGATCCGCCGCATCAGGGTGTGGCCGGTGCCGAGGACGGTGTAGCCGCAGACCCGGGCTCCGGCGGCGCGGCCCCGGGCGGCGAAGGCGCGGGTGTCGGCGGGGGGGGGGATCCGGTCGAGGTCGCCGTGCAGCATCAGGACGTCGCGGTCGGCGAGCTGCTCGCAGGGGTCCTCGGCCGGGCACCACGGGGCGAGTGCGACGACGCCGGTGACGGTGGGGTGGCCG
Organism: Streptomyces sp. XY431; assembly: GCF_001279805.1. Taxonomy (NCBI): domain Bacteria; kingdom Bacillati; phylum Actinomycetota; class Actinomycetes; order Kitasatosporales; family Streptomycetaceae; genus Streptomyces; species Streptomyces sp. XY431. The sequence goes on along the minus strand of NZ_LGDO01000156.1, from coordinate 3,318 downwards.
GCGGCCCGGAGGGCGGCGCGGCCGCCCATGGAGTGGCCGACCAGCACGGTCGGGACCGGGCCCAGCTCCTCGGCGAGGTCGTCGAGGGCGGCGATCGCGTCCCTGGCGGCGTCGGCCCGCTCGCCGTTCCAGCCCCGGTGGCGGTAGCGGACGGTGCCGACGGCGACCCCGGCGCCCTCGGTCTCCCGGCGCAGCGCGTGCACGAAGCCGGCCATCCGCAGGCCGGCCAGGTTGACCGGGCCCGGGCGGGAGAGGCTGTGCTCCTGGCCGCCGTGCAGGACCAGTACCGCGGCGCCGGGCCGCTCGGGCAGCCCGCGCCAGACCAGCGCACGGTGCCCGCCGGTGCCGGTGCGGTAGCCGGTACTGTTCCCGGCGGTGCCGCTCCTGCCGTTGCCGCCTGTCCTGTTCCCGCTCACGCTGTCCCGTTCCCGCCCGCCGTCCCGGCCGTGCCGCGGACGGCCGTCCGTGCTGTGTGGACCGCCACTGTACGCACGGGGTGCCGGGGTGTATCCAGCCGTTCTCCGTATTCCTCCCGGGCCGGGGGCTCGGGAGGTCCCGTGGGGCAGGCCGGTCAGGCCGGGAGCAGGCCGTTCTGCCGGACCAGCCAGCAGATCGCGGTCAGCCGGTGCACCGCGAAGTCGTACCCGACCGGCTCGCGCCAGCCGATCTCGGCGAGCCGGTCCAGGAAGCCGCGCGCGTAGTCGGACAGCTCCGCACGGTTCAGCCGCCGCGGCTGCAGCTCCGGCCCCTGCGCGTACAGCAGCTCGCGCAGCTCGGCGGCGTGCTGGTCGACCGCCGCGACGAGGCAGGGCTCGAAGGCGAGCTCGGCCAGCCGGGGGCCGAAGGCGGCGAGGATCCCGGGCAGCGGACAGCCCTCCGGCCGGGGGTGCGGGGCGGCGGAGTCGGCGGGGAGGCGCCGGGGCGACTCGTCGGGCGTGGCGGACATCCGTCCACGGTAGGCGAGCGCGACGCCGGGGCAGGCGGCCCGGGGAGGAGACCTTGGCCACCCCGGCGGACAGTCGGCGCACGCCCCGCGCCGGACACCCGGCGTGCCACCCCGGCGGACACCCGCCCGACGGTGCCGCTTCCCCGGTTCGGGCATGGGCACGGGGTGGTCTGTACCAGAATGGCCGGTATGGATCTTCGAATCTTCACCGAACCCCAGCAGGGCGCGAGCTACGACACGCTGCTCCGGGTGGCCAGGACCGCCGAGGAGCTGGGGGCCTTCAGCGCCTTCTTCCGCTCCGACCACTATCTGAAGATGGGCGGCGTCAGCGGCCTGCCCGGCCCGACCGACGCCTGGATCACCCTGGCCGGCCTGGCCCGCGAGACCAGCACGATCCGCCTCGGCACCCTGATGACCGCCGCCACCTTCCGACTGCCCGGCGTACTGGCGATCCAGGTCGCCCAGGTCGACGCGATGAGCGGCGGCCGGGTCGAGTTCGGCCTCGGCGCGGGCTGGTACGAGGAGGAGCACACCGCCTACGGCATCCCGTTCCCGAAGGAGAAGTTCGGCCGGCTGGAGGAGCAGCTGGAGATCATCACCGGCCTCTGGAGCACCGGACTGGGCGAGACCTTCGACTTCGCCGGCACCTACTACCGGCTGAGCGAGTCGCCCGCGCTGCCCAAGCCGGCCCAGGCGAAGATCCCGGTGCTGGTCGGCGGCACCGGACCGACCCGCACCCCGGCGCTGGCCGCCCGGTTCGCGGACGAGTTCAACCTGCCGTTCGTGTCGGTGGCGGACTCGGAGGCCCAGTTCGGCCGGGTCCGGACGGCCGTCGAGCGGGCCGGCCGCAAGGCCGACGACCTGGTGTACTCCAACGCCCTGGTCGCCTGCGTCGGCCGGGACGACGCCGAGGTGGCCCGCCGGGCCGCCGTGATCGGCCGCGATGTCGACGAGCTGAAGGCCAACGGCCTGGCCGGGACCCCGGACGAGGTGGTGGAGAAGATCGGCCGCTACGCCGCCGTCGGCAGCGAGCGGATCTATCTGCAGATGCTGGACCTGGGCGACCTGGACCACCTGGAGCTGATCGCCTCCCGGATCGCCCCGCAGCTCGGCTGAGACGGCTCCCGGCCGGGGTCCTGCGGGGCCCCGGCCGGGCCGGGGCCGCTGGCTCCGTGCCTGTGACGCGCCCGGAGCGCTTCTGTGACGATCCTGGAGCGATAAAGGCTCGGCCCGGACCCGGTCTGACCATTAGTCTTTACTCTCTCTTGAAGGGGGCAAGCTCTTCGGGAGGAGGGGCCGGGAGCACCCGGACCGGTGGGGAAGCAGGGGGAGTGCCGATGTCGGACGTGCAGGTCTTCGGGGCGGCTCGCGACCGGGCCGCAGCCCGTGACCGAGCAGCCCAGGACCGGGCAGCCCACGACCGGGCGGCCCGCACGGTGCCGCGCCCCGGCTGCCGGGAGCTCGCGGTGGAGCCGTCGTCCGGAGTGCTGCGCCCGCGCGGCCTCCGGGACCTCCGCTCCGGTCGCGGCCCGGGTGCCGCGCCGAGCGTCCTGCACTATCCGGCGGGCGACCTGCTGGTGGTCTCCGGGCTGCCGGGCAGCGGCAAGAGCACACTCATGCGCCGCTGTGTGCGCGTGCCGGTCGTGGACTCGCAGCTGGTCCGCGAGGAGTACGCGTCCCGCGTCCCGTCCTGGCTGCCGTACGCCCTGTACCGCCCGCTGGTGCGCCTCGCGCACTACCGGCGGCTGCGGCGCGCGGTGCTGGCCGGCGGGCCGCTCACCGTGCACGACTGCGGGGCGGTGCCTTACGTCCGGCAGTGGCTGGCGCGGACCGCCGAGCGGCAGGGGCGCCGGGTGCACCTGATCCTGCTGGACGCCAGTGCCGAGGAGGCCCGCGACGGTCAGCGGGCCCGGGGCCAGGCCGTCTCCGCGTACGCGTTCGCCCGGCACCGGGACGCCGCGCACCGGCTGCGCCGGCGCCTGGCCGGGACGGGGCGGCCGCCGGCGGGCTGTGCCTCGGCTGTGGTACTCGACCGGGCCGGTGCGCGTGCCCTGCGGGAGATCGTCTTCGCGGCGTCGTAGTCTCGCCGGAGGCGGTCCGGGCGCCCGGTTCCCCCCGTTCGTCCCGTCCCGCCGGTCGCGCGCCGCGCCGCGGGGCAGACGGGGTGTCACGTTTCGGACAGACCGGGGCCGGTACTGTGCGCATGCGCGCGACGGGAAATGCTCCATGTGCGGTGCCGTTCGACCGCTCAAACTTCCGGATTTTGTCCGATTTGCCGTCAGAAGTTCCAGGCCGGAACATGTCTGACGCGTACACGCGACCCTGCGTAGCCTGTGGCTCGGCGGCCCCCCTCAACCGCCGTCCCCCACCAC
>NZ_LGDO01000155.1:0-8397 GCF_001279805.1 Streptomyces sp. XY431 | reverse complement strand
GCCGAGCGCGCCGGGCGGCGCGGACTCGGCGGGCGGGCCGACCGGCGGCGGGACCGGGGCCCCGGGCGCGCCCGGCAGGCCCGCCAGTCCGGGCAGGCCGTCGGGCGAGGCCAGCATGGTGGCGGCGTGCTCGACCCCCGGTCCGGCGGGCGGCGGGACGGGCGTCCCCGGGGCGGGCGTACCGGGGCCGCCGGGCGCGCCCGGCAGACCGGCGAGACCGGGCAGACCGTCCGGCGGCGCCAGCAGCGTCGGCGCGGGCTCCACCATCGGCGGAAGCGACGGCGGCACCGGCGTCCCCGGACCACCCGGACCCGGACCACCCGGCGCACCCGGCGCACCCGGCAGACCGGCGAGACCGGGCAGACCGTCCGGCGGCGCCAGCAGCGTCGGCGCGGGCTCCACCATCGGCGGAAGCGACGGCGGCACCGGAGTCCCCGGCACCGGCGTCCCCGGACCACCCGGACCCGGACCACCCGGCGCACCCGGCAGACCCGCGAGGCCCGGCCGGGCGCCCTCGGGCAGCAGCATGGTGGCCGCCTCGGAACCGGCCCGCGGCGGCTCGCCGGACAGCCCGGCGCCGTTGGTGCGCAGCCCGTCGGGCAGCAGGACGGTCGCCGCCTCGACGCCCGCGCCGTACGCGGGCGGACCGGCCGGCTCCTCGTGGCCGGGCGGCGGGGCGAGCATGGTCGGCGCGTCCCCGGCGGGACGCTCGGAGACCGGCGGTGTGGTCAGCACGGCGGGCCCGGGCGTGTCGGCGCGCCCGAACCGGACCCCCGCGGCCGGCGGCCCGGCGGGTGCCGGATCGAGCGGCGGGGCGGGCGGGGCCGCCGGCGGGGCGAACGGGACGGCCGGCTCGGCCGGAGCGGCGGGTTCGGCGTCGGCCGCCGGCATCCCGGCCACCGGCACACCCGAGGCCGGCGTCCCGGCGGCCGCCGGTGCGCCCAGCCGCTCCGCCTCGGCGGCGAGCGCCGCCTCCCCGGCCTCCTGCAGCCACTGCGGCGGGCTCAGCAGGAAGGACGTCGCCTCCACCGGGCCCGGCGCGGGCCGGGCCGCCCCGGCCGGGTTGGCCGCGACCGGCCGCCCGTACGTCTCCTCGTACTGCCGGACCACCTCGTTGACAGGCAGCGCGGGCCAGAGGGTGCTCGCGCCGGAGTCCCGGGCGATCACCAACCGGGCCTCACCCTCGGCCTCGGTCCCGCCCTCGGCGGACTGCACCGCCCAGCAGACGAAGCCCAGGTCGAACTCCCGGACCCGCACCTCGCGCTGCAGCTCCCGGGACACCCCGCCGTTGATCCACTCCTCGGCGAGCTCCTGCGCCTGCGCGTACGTCACCACGCCCGGTTCACCCCTGTCCCCATCGTCCCCGCTCGTTCCACACCGTCGACGACCGGCCGGTCCGTCTCCCGGCCCGTCCTGCGCTCCACCGCGAACGCCACGTCAGCCCACCGGAACGGCCCGGGCGAACCCGCCGTTCACCATCAGCTCGGCGACCGTCTCCAGCTCCGGCGGGCTCCCGGCCAGCCGCAGCAGGAAGGCGTCGAAGTCGTCCCCGCAGGGCAGCAGCAGCCGCTCGACCCGCTCCTCGGGGGACTCCGGGGCGCCGGTGTCGCGGGCGTCGTCGTAGAGGCAGAGCCAGACCGAACCGATCCGGTCGCCGCGCACCTTCAGCGCCAGGATGCCGCCCTGGGCGTAGGCGATGCCCAGGTAGTCCTTGGTGAAGTGGTCCCGAAGGCACTTGTTGGCGTAGACGACGTCCTCGGTGCCGTACTCCTCGGTGAGGGTCAGGAACGGCTGGTCGACCAGCAGCCCGAAGTCCGGGTCGAGCGCCACCCCGGCGGGGACGCGGCCGCCGCCGAGCTTGAGGAAGGTCCGGTAGGCGCCGGGCAACCGGTACCCCAACCGCTGCTCGGCCCGCTGCACGAGGTCCTCGGGGACGCCGATCGGGTCGCTGCCGTCCAGGGCGAGCGGGAAGTGCACCGCCCGCTTCTCCTGCAACGGGCGGGTGCCGCGCCGGCTGTGGTCGGCGGAGGAGGTGGCCAGTCCGCCGTGGTGCCGCAGCAGCGCCTTGACCTCGACCGGGACGAGCTCCATCCGCCGCCAGCCGGGCGCGGCCCGGCCGACCACGTGGTGCCAGGTCCAGCCGGGCGGGGTGGCGACGGCGGTGTCCAGGTCGGCCCACAGCGGGTGGCCCTGGGTGAACAGCGCGGCGTTGGCCGAGACGTAGTCGGTCAGCCGCAGCTCGTCGACGCCGAAACCGGCCGGCGGGTCGGCGACCTCGGCCGCCGCGGCGGCGTACGGGCCGAAGTCCGGGTGGCCGTGCTCGTCCACCCTGACCCCGGCGGGGTGCCGCTCGGCGCGGACCGGATCCGGGAACTGCACCACCTGACCTGCGTACGCCGCGTTCGGTGCGGCGGCGACGCCGGGCCGACCTGTCGTCATCTGGGAGCCCCCACTGGCTGCTGCAAAATCTCGGTGCGCTTGTTGGGAACCAGCGTAGGGGGTACGCCTGCGGCCCGGCCCCCCGCCCGGTGGGACCGGCCCCGGACCGGCACCGACCGGACACGGGACGGCCACCGGCAGGGCACGGGGCGGCCACCGGCGGGGCGGGAAAACGGGCGGGGGTCGGCGGCTCAGGCCGCCAGTGCCTTGGCCAGCGCCTCCACCACCCGCTCCTGCTGCGCGGCGGTGATCTGCGGGAACAGCGGCAGGGTCAGCAGCTCCGCCGCCGCCCGCTCGGCGACCGGGAACGCCCCCTCGCCGTGGCCGAGGTACCGGAAGGCCGGCTGCAGGTGGACCGGCACCGGGTAGTGCACGCCCGCCCCGATCCCGGCCGCGTTCAGCGCCGCGAGCAGCGCGTCCCGGCGCGCACCGCCCGCACCGACCCGGACCGCGTACAGGTGCCAGACGTGCTCGTTGCCGGGCGCGGTGCGCGGCGGGATGATGCCGTCCAGACCGGCCAGCAGCCCGTCGTAGCGGGCGGCGGCGGCCCGGCGGGCCTCGTTCCAGGCGGGCAGCCGGCGCAGCTTGGCGCGCAGCACGACGGCCTGGAGCGCGTCCATCCGGGAGTTGAAGCCGAACCGCTCGTGGACGTACTTGCGGGCCGAGCCGTGGTCCCCGATCAGCCGGACGGCGGCGGCCAGGTCGTCGTCGTCGGTCACCACGGCCCCCGCGTCGCCGTAGGCGCCGAGGTTCTTGCCGGGGTAGAAGCTGGTGGCGGAGATCCGGCCGTGGCGGGCGCGGCCGTCCTGCCGGGCGCCCTGGGACTGCGCGGCGTCCTCCACCACCGGACGGTCGCCGGCCAGGTCGAGCAGTGCGGCCATCGGGGCGAGCTGGCCGTTGAGGTGGACCGGCAGCAGCGCGACCGCGTCCGCCAGCACCTCGGCGACCCGGGCCGGGTCGATCAGCAGGTGGTCGGGGTCGGCGTCGACCAGGACCGGGCGCAGACCGGCCCGCCGGACGGCCTCCGCGGTGGCGACGAAGGTGTTGGCGGGCAGCACCACGCCGCCGCCGGGCGGCAGGTCCAGGGCGCGCAGGGCCAGTTCGAGGGCGTCGGTGCCGTTGGCCGCGCCGACGCAGTGCCGGGCGTCGGAGAAGGCCGCGTACTCCTCCTCGAAGCCGGCCACCTCCGGCCCCTTGATGTAGCCGCCGCTCGCGAGCACCCGGTCGAAGCCGGCCCTGACCTCCGCCTCGATCTCGGCGTGCGCGGCGGCGAGGTCGACGAGCGGGACGGGCTGGTCGGTGGTCATCCTGTGGTCTCCCTGGGCCGGTCGGAACCTGTCTGTACGGAACCTGCGAGCAGCGGAACGGACGGACGAGCAGAGGAACGGACGGACGGAGGAACAGAGGAGCAGAGTGCTCAGCCGAGCGCGGACCGCAGGGCGGCCACCACCCGGTCCTGCTGCTCCTCGGTCAGCGCGTGGTGCAGCGGCAGGATCAGCGAACGCCGGGTGAGCAGCTCGGTGGCGGGCAGCGGGACCCGGGCCGTCCCCTTGTACGGGGCCTCCAGATGGGCGGCCATGATGCCGCGCCGGGCGGAGACGCCGGCCTCGGCGAGCCGGACCAGCAGCTCGGCCCGGTCGGGGGCGCCGTCCGGCGGCAGCACCCAGCAGGACTGGTAGTTGGTGGTACCGTGCGGCGGGTCGTCGACCAGCCGCACGCCGGTGCCGGCGAGCAGCTCCCGGTAGCGGGCGGCGAGTTCGCGCCGGCGGGCGACCATGGCGGGCAGCTTGCGCAGCTGCACCAGGCCGATGGCGGCCTGGATGTCGGTCATCCGGTAGTTGAAGCCGATCTCGTCGTAGGTCTCCAGCACGCTCGCACCGCCGGCCCCCGCGTGCCGGTCGGCCGCCGAGACGCTCATCCCGTGCTCGCGCAGCCGTCGCAGCCGGGCCGCGAGTTCGCCGTCCCGGCAGGTGACCATGCCGCCCTCGCCGGTGGTGAGCAGCTTGCGCGGGTGGAAGGAGTACGCGGCGAGTTCGGCGCCCGCGCCGACGGGGCGGCCCCGGTACACGGAACCGGCCCCGCAGGCGGCGTCCTCGACGACGGTGACGCCGTGCGGCCCGACGGCGGCCCGGATGCCGTCCAGGTCGACCGGCACCCCGCCCTGGTCGACCGCGATCACCGCCCTGGTCCGCCCGGTGAGCAGCGGTTCGACGGTGGCGGCGGTGAGGTTGCCGGTGGCCGGGTCGACGTCCGCGAACACCGGTACCGCGCCCGCGTAGGTGACGGCGTTGGCGGTGGCGACGAAGGAGAGCGAGGGGACGACCACCTCGTCCCCCGGGCCGACGCCCGCGCCGATCAGCGCCAGGTGCAGCGCGGTGGTGCAGGAGGAGACCGCGACGGCGTGCTCGACGCCGAGGTGCTCGGCGAAGGCCCGCTCGAAGGCGGCGACCCGGGGGCCCTGGGCCACCCAGCCGGAGCGGACCGCCTCGGCGGCGGCCTCGGCCTCCTCCTCGCCGAGCCAGGGGATCATGACGGGGATGCTGGACACAGGCGTGCTCCGAACGTGGCGCGGACGTGATCGGTGGACGGGTCGCCCGGCCGGGCACGGACACCCGGCCGGGCGCGGACGCGAGCAGGCGGCAAACGCGAGCAGGGAGCGGGCCCCCGACGGGTGCGGGCCCGCGGCGGGACCGGAACGGCTACTGCTCGCGCCACCAGGCGACCAGTCGGCGCAGACCCTCGTCGAGGCCCAGTTCGGGCTTCCAGCCGAGGTCGCGCTCGGCGGCGCCGATGTCCGCGAGCCGCCGCACCACGCCGCCGGCCGTCCCCCGGGCCGGGCCGTGCTCGACGTCCAGGTCGGTCCGGTCCATGGCGGTGAGCAGGGCGTCGGCCAGGCCCCGCAGCGAGACCTCGCTGGCGCTGGCGATGTTGTAGACCCGGTCGGTGACGGGCGCGGCGGCGGCCAGCAGGTTGGCCCGGGCGATGTCCTCGGTGTAGACGAAGTCCATCGTCTGGGTCCCGTCGCCGAAGATCAGCGGCGGCTGTCCGGCGGCGATCCGCTCCATCCAGCGGATGAACACCTCGGTGTAGCGGCCGTGCACGTCCATCCGGGGCCCGTACACGTTGAAGTAGCGCAGCGCGACGTAGTCCAGGCCGGACATGGCGTGGAAGGAGCGCAGCAGGCCCTCGTTGAAGACCTTGGCCGCCCCGTACAGGGTGTCGTTGTTGTACGGGTGGTGGTTCTCGGGCGTCGGGAAGACCTCGGCGAGGCCGTAGACGGAGGCGGTGGACGAGGCGATCACCTTGCCGACGCCGACCTCGGCGGCGGCCTCGACCACGTCGAAGGTGCCGTCCACCATGATCTCCAGGGCGAGCCGGGGCTCGGTGGCGCACTGGGTGATCCGGATCGCGGCCAGGTGGAAGAGCAGGTCGGTGCCCGGGTCGAGGAGTTCGCGCAGCAGGGCCCGGTCGCGGATGTCGCCGTCCACCACCCGCAGCTGCCCGGGGGCGGCGATCTCGCGGGCGTAGGCGAGGTTGGCCTGCCGGCCCCGGACGAAGTTGTCGAGCACGACCACCTCGCGGGCGCCGCCCTCGATCAGCTGGTCCACCACGGTGGAGCCGATGGTGCCGGCCCCGCCGGTCACCAGGCAGCGGGAGCCCTCGATCTGTACAGCGTTCACCGCGTGGCGGCCCTTTCCTGAGCTTCGGACATGGCGGACGTGCCGGGCCGGTCGTGCCCGGCGGACGGTTCGTGGCCGGCGGACCGGTCGTGCCCGGCGGACAGCCCGCGCGACTCGGACAGCTCACCCGGCTCGGACAGCTCGTGCGGCTCGGACAGCTCGGAGTCGAGGCCGACACCCACCGGGACGGTGGCGCCGCCGAGTTCGAGGCTGAGCGAGGCCGCCTCCAGCAGCTGGAGCACCCGCAGCCCGGACCCGCCGTCGGTGAGCGGGGCCCGGCCCTCGGTGATGGCGGCGGCGAACTCGGCCATCACATTGCGCAGCGCCTCCTGCTCGACCAGGGCGGGGGCGACCATGGAGCCGACCCGGTAGGAGATCAGGGCCTGGTGGCGGATCGCGTCGGTCAGTTCGTCCGGCGGGGTGAGGTCCACGCCCCGGTCGTGGACCGCCAGCCGGGCCTGCGGGTTGAGGTCGTCCCAGACCAGGGTGCGCCGCGAGCCGCCGATCATGGTGGTGCGGACCTTGGTCGGCGAGAGCCAGTTGACGTGGCAGTGCGCCAGCGCGCCGTTGCTCAGCCGGACGGTCAGGTAGGCGACGCAGGCCCGGCCGGCGCCGATCGGGTCGGCGCCCTGGGCGGAGACGCCGACCGGCTCCACGCCCGGCGGCAGGACGAAGTCCAGGATCGACAGATCGTGCGGGGCGAGGTCCCAGAGCACGTCGACGTCCGGCTGGACCAGCCCGAGGTTGATCCGCACCGAGTCGAAGAACTGGACGTCGCCGATCTCCCCGCCGTGCACGAGCTCGCGGATCCGGCGCACCACCGGGGTGTAGCAGAAGGTGTGGTCGCACATCAGCACCAGCCCGCGCTCCTCGGCGAGCGCCACCAGTTCGGCGGCCTCCGCGGCGGAGGTGGTGATCGGCTTCTCCACCAGGACGTGCTTGCCGGCCTCCAGCGCCGCCCTGACCAGCCGGTAGTGCGCGGCGGCCGGAGTGGCGACCGCGACCGCGGCGACCCGCTCGTCGGCCAGTACCTCCTCGAAGGAGGTGGTGGACCGGACGGTGCTGTACTCGCCGAGCACCCGGCGGGACTTCGCCGGGTCCAGGTCGCAGAGCCAGTGCAGGCGCAGCGCCGGCGTCTGCTGCGCGTTGCGGACCAGGTTCGGGCCCCAGTAGCCGGCCCCGACCACCGCGATCCCGATCCGGTGCTCCGGTGCGGGCTGCGGCGGCGCGCCGGGTGTGGGTACGTGCTCGCCGGGCGCCTCGTTGGCGGTTTCCGTGTCAGTCATCGCAAGACCCCCCTTGCTGTGTGGAGCCGGGCGCCGGCCCACGGGCGCACGGCCCGGGCCCCCCAGCCCCCTCCGACCACAACGACCATGGCAGGCAAAGGAGTTGCCACTTCCACCGGCGACCCCGACCGGACCGCCCGTCCCCTCGGCCCGCCTGCTGGAACGCTACCGGCCGCCACAGTCGCCCGGGGGCGGATTCGGGAAACCCGGGGACGAGTCGTGACGATGCCGTGCGGATCCGGCCAACGTCGCGTGACCGTCCACCGCCGGGCCCCCCGGACCGGGTCCGACCGGCCGTGCCCCGCACCCCGGTTGTGCGGTTGTCAGTGTCGTTTGACAGGCTGACCCCTGTCGGCCCCTGCACCACGCGGAGGGCGAGCGGGAGAACGTACGGGAACGCCGGCGGGAAGACGAGGAGGAGAACGACGCCATGAGCACGGGGCAACCGGCCGGACCGCCACTACTGCGCCACCACCGCGACAGCCTGCTGCCCGCCGTCGCCGCCGCGCTGTCGCTGAAGGGCGGCGAGGTGCACACCCTGGCCGGCGCCAAGTCGGACCGCAGCCCCGCCCTGCACCCGCTGGTCGGCGAGTTCCTCGGCGCGCTGCCGCTGGAGCAGCGCGAGCGCTTCACCGGGCGCTGCCCCGAGGCAGTGCTGCTCTCCCAGTACCTGGCCGCGGTGGACGGCCGGCGCTCCAAGCGCGCGGCCCGCAAGCCGATGAGCCTGCACGAGGCCCGCAAGGCGCTCAAGGGCGCCCGGCTGACCACGGTCCGGATCCGCGAGGAGCACGATCCGGCCCACGGCACCCACGCTCCGCCGTGCCGCTCCTGCGCACCGCTGCTGGAGCACTTCACCGTCCAGAGCGTCGCGGTCGGCCCGGCCGCCGCCGGCTGACCCGCCGGCCGCCGCGCCCGGCCCGCGCCGACCGACTGACCCGCCGACCGTCCCCCGTCCCCGAACCACCGGAGCCCGTCCTGAATCCGCCCAGCCC
>NZ_LGDO01000154.1:0-8517 GCF_001279805.1 Streptomyces sp. XY431 | reverse complement strand
ACCCGGCACGCCGCCAACGCCGCCCCCACCCCGCCGCCGGCCCCGCCGTACCGCTCGGCGCAGCAGGCCCAGGCGTTCATGTCGATGTTCCAGGCCGGCACCGCCGGCGGCCGCTCGGCCGCCCGGGCCGGCTCCCAGGACCCGCACGACCCTTCCCTTCCCCCTTCCCCCCAGCTTCCCCAGCGCCCCGGAGAGTTCCATGACCACCACCCCTGACCTCGGCTGGCTGCTCGCCGACATCGTCAACGTCCCGCAGGTCCAGCACGCCGTCGTGGTGTCCAACGACGGCCTGGAGATCGGGCGCAGCGAGGGCATCGTGCGCGAGGACGCGGAGCGGCTCGCCGCGGCCTGCTCCGGCCTCCAGTCGCTGGCCCGCGGTGTCGCCCAGGGCTTCGGCGGCCGCGGCAGCGCGACCCGGCAGATCGTCATCGAGTACGGCGGCGGTTACCTCTTCATCGTCGCCGCCGGGGCCGGGGCCCACCTGGCGGTGGTGACCGGCGACGACGTGGACGCCGGCCTGGTGGCCTACCAGATGCAGGTCCTGGTCGAGCGGATCGGCGCCCACCTCACCAGCCCGCCGCGCGCCGATCTCGCGGCGGGGGGCCAGCGGTGAGCGGCGGTCCGGTCCGCCCCTACGTCATCACCGGCGGCCGCAGCCGGCCCACCCGCACCGAGCTGGCCTTCGAGAGCCTGGTCGTCGCGTTACCCGACCGGCCCGAACTCCCCGAGCACGCCCTGCTCAACCGTGAGCACCGGCGGATCCTGGACCTCTGCCACAGCCTGCTGTCGATCGCCGAGGTGTCGGCCCACCTGGGGCTGCCGCTCGGTGTCGTCAAGGTCCTGGTCGGCGACCTCTGGGACCTCGGCGCCGTCCAGGTACTCCCGCCCGTTCCGCAGGCCGAACGCCTGCCCACCACTCTTCTGGAAGAGGTACTCGTTGGCCTCCGCCAACTCCGCTGACCCGGTCGCCGGCCCTCCCGCCGCACCGCAGTACCTGCCGCCGTCCGTCCAGGGCGCGGTGAAGATCCTCGTCACCGGCCCGTTCGGGGTCGGCAAGACCACCCTGGTCGGCTCGCTGAGCGAGATCTCCCCGCTGCGCACCGAGGAGACCATGACGGCCGCCAGCACCGGTGTGGACGACCTCACCGGGCGCGGCGGCAAGACCACCACCACGGTGGCGCTGGACTTCGGCCGGATCACGCTCAACCCCCGGCTCGCGCTGTACCTGTTCGGCACGCCCGGCCAGCAGCGGTTCTGGCCGCTCTGGGACGACCTGTCGCGCGGCGCGCTCGGCGCGATCGCCATGGTCGACCTGCGGCGTCCGGACGAGAGCTTCGACGTGCTCGGACGGCTGGAGGAGCAGCAGATCCCGTTCGCGGTCGCCGTCAACACCTTCCCGGACACCCCGAGTTACCCGGAGGAGGAGCTGCGGTCGGCGCTGGACCTGCTGCCCGGGGCGCCGATCCTGTACTGCGACGCCCGGGACCGGCGGGCCGCGTACGACCTGCTGATCGACTTCGTCGACCACCTGTACCGCACCGCCGTCCTGGAGCCGCAGCGATGACCGTTCCCGAGCCCGGTACGACGGCCGTCCCGCCGCCCGGGTGCCCCGCGCACGCGGCCGGCGGCGCCCCTCCGGCCACCGCCCACGACGGCGTCCCCCCGACCGCGGCCCACAGCGGCACCCTGCCCGGCGGGCTGCCGGTCGGGGTGCCGCTCACCCCGCTCTACGGCTCCGCCGTCGCCGACGACCCGCACGGCCTGTACGCCCGGCTGCGCGCCCAGTACGGGCCGGTGGCACCGATCGAGCTGGAGCCCGGGGTCGAGTCCTGGCTCGTCCTCGGCTACCCCGAGCTGCTCGAACTCACCCGCAACGAGGCGCTGTTCTCCAAGGACTCACGCCGCTGGCGGGTCCCCGCCGAGGGCCGGCTGGCCGCCGACTCACGGCTCCAGCCGATGACCTCCTGGCGCCCCACCCTGCTCAACCTGGACGGCGCCGAGCACCAGCGGCTGCGCGCCGCCGTCGCCGACACCCTCGCCCGGGTCGACCACCGGCAGCTGCGCGAGACCACCGAGGCCGCCGCCGACGCGCTGATCGACAGCTGGGGCCCCGACGGCACCGCCGACCTGGTCGGCCAGTACGCGCGCCGGCTGCCGCTGCTGGTCTTCACCCAACTGCTCGGCCTGCCCGACGAGGCGGGCGCGCACCTCATCCGGCTGATCAGCCACATCGCCGACAGCGGCACCGAATCGGTGCGCGCCAACCAGGAGTTCCAGGCCCTCCTGGTCGACCTGGTCCGGCGGCGCCGGACCACGCCCGGGGCCGACCTCACCTCCTGGCTGCTGGCCCACCCGGCCGCGCTGACCGACGAGGAGGCGGTGCACCACCTGGTGGTACTGATGATCGCCGGGAACGAGACCACCATCTGCTGGACCGGCAACACCCTGCGGCTGCTGCTCACCGACCGGCGCTTCCGGGCCACCCTCACCGGCGGCCGGCTGACCGTCGCCGACGCGCTGGAGGAAGTGCTCTGGCGCGACCCGCCGACGCAGAACTTCCCCGGCCGGTGGGCCACTTCGGACACCGTGCTCGGCGGCCAGTTCATCGCCCGCGGCGACATGCTCGTCCTCGGCCTGGCCGCGGCCAATGCCGACCCGGCCGCCCAGGGCCCCGGCGCCCTCGGGCACGCGTCGATCGGGCACGCGTCGATCGGCGGCAACCGGGCGCACCTGGCCTGGGGCGCGGGCAAGCACGTCTGCCCGGCCCAGCACCCGGCCCGGATCATCGTCGAGACCGCCGTCGAGACCCTGCTGCACCGCCTGCCGGACCTCCAACTCGCCGTCCCCCCGCACGAGCTGGCCTGGCGCCCGTCCCCCTGGTCGCGCGCCCTGATCAGCCTGCCGGTGCTCTACAGCGCCTTCACCCCGCCCCGACCGCCAGCTCCCGAGAGGCCCTCCGCATGGACACCGCCGCAGGTACCGCAGACTCCGCAGACGCCGGGGACGGCCCTGGGGACGGAAGGGCCGAGCCCGTCGTCCTCGACGCCTTCGGACGCGACCAGCACGGGGAGAACGCCCGGCTCCGGGGAGCCGGCCCGGCGGTCCTGGTGGAACTCCCTGGCGGGGTGGTGGTCTGGGCGATAACCCACCACGACACCCTCCAGGAGCTCCTCGCCGACCCCCGCGTCGGCAAGGACCCCCAGCTGTGGACGGTGTTCCGGGAGGGCCGGCTGCCCGAGGGCTGGCCACTGATCAACTTCGTCACCGTCCCCGGCATGATCACCGTCGACGGAGAGGACCACCGGCGGCTGCGCGGACTCGTCACCCAGGCCTTCACCCCGCGCCGGGTGGCCGCCCTGCAGCCCGCCGTCGAGACCAGGACCACCGCCCTGCTCGACCGGATCGGCGAGCTGGACGGCGCGTTCGACCTGCGCGAGCACTTCGCCTACCCGCTGCCGATGCAGGTGATCGGCGAACTGCTCGGCCTGCCGCCCAAGCAGCAGGACGAGCTGCACGAACTGTCCGACACCCTGGTCTCCAGCTCCGCGACCCCCGGGGCCGCCGCCGCCGCGCAGCAGTCGCTGTTCGCACTGCTCGCCTCGGTGGTCGCCGCCAAGCGGGCCGAACCCGGCGACGACCTCACCACCGACCTCATCGCCGCCCGCGAGGAGGACGACCGGCTCGGCGAGCCGGAGCTCGTCGGCACCCTGCTGCTGATGCTGGTGGCCGGGCACGAGACCACGCTCAACCTGATCACCAACGCGGTGCGCGCCCTGCTCGCCCACCCCGAGCAGCTGCGGACGGTGCTGGACGGCACGGTGCCCTGGTCGGCCGTGGTCGAGGAGACGCTGCGGTACGACTCGCCGGTCGGACAGTTCCCGCTCCGCTACGCCGCCGAGGACATCCGGGTCGGTGACGTGGTGATCCGGCGCGGCGAGGCGCTGCTCGCCTCGTACGCGGCCGCCGGGCGGGACGAGGCCCACTACCCCGACGCCGACCGCTTCGACCTCGGCCGGCAGCCGAACCGGCACCTGTCCTTCGGGCACGGCCCGCACTTCTGCCTGGGCTCGGGGCTGGCCCGGCTGGAGGCGGAGACGGCGCTGCGGTTCCTGTTCGAGCGCTACCCCCGGCTCGCGCTCGCGGACGGGCCGGAGCCGGAGCCGATCGCCTCGTTCGTCAGCAACAGCGTGCGCACGCTGCGGGTCACGGTCTGACCCGCCGGTCGCCGCGCGGGCCGCGGTGACCTCGGGGCGGCCGGGTCGTTGGGGGGTTCATGAAGAAACTCGCCACCCTGGCCGCCCTCACCGTGGCCGGTCTCGCCGCCGCCGTGCCGTCCGCGTCCGCCGCCACCTCCACCGCGGCCTCGCCGGACGCGCTCGGCGGCCTGTCCAACGGGATGACCCTCTCCCCCGCCGACCTCCTGCTGCACGAGGCCAAGGACCTGCCGGTCGTCGGCGGTACGGCGAGCGAGATCGAGGCCATCGGCACCAACCAGATGACCCACCCGGGCCTCAGCGGCGAGATCGGGCACGGCCTGTGAGCCGCGCGCAACCTGTGAGCGGCGTACGGCCTGTGAGCGGCGTGCGGCGGCCCGGCGCGCTCCTGCTGGCCGCGCTGGCGCTGGCCGCCGCGCCGACCGCCGCGTTCGCCGCGGGCGAGGAGGGGCCGTCCGGCTCGGACTCGCAGTCGGGCTCGGGCGCGGGCGCGGGCTCCGGTGGTGGCGCGGCGACCGGGCCGGACTTCGCCTCCGCCGCGGCCTGTCTGCAGGAGTTCGCGGCCGTCCCCGCCCTCGGCAGCCACGGCGCCGGGCCCACCACCTGCTCCGACGGCAATGTCGTCAACCACGCCGTGGGCACGCTCGGAGCGCTCGGCGCGCTCACCGGGTGACGAACAGCCCCTGCAGCTCCCCGTAGTCGAGCCCGCCGTCGAGCGCGGAGTACGTTCCGTCCCCGTACACCTCCTCGGCGGCGCGGCGCACCGCCGCGTACGCCGCCTTCGCCAGGCCGGGCCCCAGGCTGATCCGGGCCACGCCCAGCGCCGCCAGCTCCGGCACGGACGGCGAGCCCGGGCCGGCGAGCACATTGAGCGGCGCCGGGACGGCCCCGACCAGTGCGGCGATCACCGCCGGATCGGACACCCCCGGGGCGAACACGCCGTCAGCGCCCGCCTCGGCGTAGGCCCGCAGTCTGGTCACCGCCTCGTCCAGCAGCTCCGCCGGGTCCGCGGCACCCCCGGCGTGCAGGAAGACATCGGTGCGGCCGTTGACGAACAGCGGCACCCCGGCCGCGTCCGCCGCCGCCCGGGCCGCCGCGATCCGCTCGGCCGCCTCGGCGACCGGTCGTCCCCCGTCCTCCAGATTGACGCCGACCGCGCCGGTGGCGAGCAGTGCTTCGACCGTCCCGCCGACGCCCGCGGCGGTCCCGGCGAACCCACTCTCCAGATCCGCCGTGACCGGCAGCGGGCCGGCCGCACGGACGATCAGCTCCGTCTGTGCCAGCACCGGCGAGCGGTCGGCGCCCTCGCCGTCGGCGCTGCCGAGCGCCCAGCTGACGCTGGCGCTGGCCGTGGCGAGGGCCCGCGCCCCGGCCGCTGCGACCAGCCGGGCGCTCGTCGCGTCCCAGACGTTGGCGAGCACCAACGGCTCGCCCGGGCGGTGGAGTTCACGCAGGATGCGGGCCTTCTCCCGCTGTTCGACCGTCATCGTCCGCCGCCCCGCTACTTCGCGGCCGGGCTGAGCCGGGTGCCGACGCCGATCCGGTTCCAGGCGTTGATGGTGATGATCAGCGCGATCAGCTGCGCCAGCTCGGCCTCCTCGAAGTGCGCGGCCGCCTCGTTGTAGACGGCGTCCGGCACATGCCCCTGGGTGAGCAGGGTGAAGGACTCGGTCAGCGCCAGGGCGGCGCGCTCCTTGGCGGTGAACCACGGGGTCTCGCGCCAGGCCGGGAGGGAGAGCAGGCGGTGGTTCTGCTCGCCGTTCCCGAGGGCGTCGGTGCTGTGCATGTCGATGCAGAAGGCGCAGCCGTTGATCATCGAGGCGTGCACCTTGACCAGTTCGGCGAGCACCGGGTCCACGCCCTGGCGGGCCCGGCGGTCCAGGCCGAGCATCGCCTTGTAGAAGTCGGGGGCGACGTCGGGGAGCGAGATGCGCTGGGCGGGCGCGGGGACCGGGCTGTCGGCGGAGGTGACGGGGGTGTTGTTCGTGGTCGTCATGGCGCTCAGCCTAGGGGCGTGGTGGCCTGGCACTTCGGTACGTTCGGGCGCGGAAATCGTGGGCCACTCCAGTGGCGGGCAGCCGCTGCCGCCCGCCCTCCCCTGCTCTCTCCCCTCCCTCTGCTTTTGCACCCCGCACTTTGCAAAGTGCACTTTGCAAAGTGTGCAGAGTATGCGGAGTGCGGTGGGACGGGGCCGGGCGAAGGGCCCGGGAGCATCCTGGGCGCCGCCTTCTTCCTGGGCGTCCGGTGCGTCCCGGACGCCCAGGACGCCCGAACGACCTACCCCTCCCGGTCGGCGAACAGGCGTGCGAGGATCGCAGGGAGGGGCGAGGTCAGGGGGACAGGACGTGTGTACGGCGTTCGTGAGCATCGAGCCGTCCGCGGCGGTGCCGGTACTGCTGCTGTCGGTGCGGGACGAGTACATGGGACGGCGCTGGTCGCCGCCCGGCCGCCACTGGCCCGCGCAGCCCTCGGCGGTCGGCGGACTGGACCTGGTCGCCGGCGGGACCTGGCTCGCGGTGGAGCCGGGCGGCACCGGCTCCGGGGATTCCGGACCGGTCGCGGCCTGCCTGCTGAACGGCTTCGGCACCTCGGCACCGGAGGCCGCCCGGCTCTCGCGCGGTGAACTGCCGCTGCTCGCCGTCCGGGGCGGCCGGATCGACACCCTGGACCTCGACCGGTACGACCCGTTCCACCTGGTCGTCGTCCGGCCCGACGGCGCCCGGGTGCTCAGTTGGGGCGGCGGGACCGGCGGCCGGCTCGTCGGACTGGACCTGCCGACCGGGCTGAGCGTGGTCCTCAACGACGGGCCGGAGGGTCTGGCCGAGAACCGCACCGCCTCCGAGCGGATCCGCACCCTGATGGCCGCCCGCGCCGACCACTTCCGGGCCCGGTTCGAGGCCGAGCCCCGTCCGCTGCCGCTGCCCGACGCCCCGAGCACCGAACGCGCCTGGGGCGCCTGGCTGCCGATCGCCACCGGGGACGGGCTGCCCCTCGACGCGCCCGCCGCCCTGGTCCAGCGACGCGACTTCGGGGACGGCCGGATCTGGGGCTCCTCCTCGATCTCCCTGCTCGCCCTCGGACCGGAGGGCGTCCGCTACGACTTCGCCCCGGCCCCGGTGGGACCGGGCGGAGACGACTGGCAGCGGGTGGAGCTGTGAGCGACGCGCGGGCCAGCGACAGGCGGACGAAAGGCGCCGAGCGGCGTTGACCGCCGCTCGGCGCCTTTCACAGCCGCTCACGCCTCGGTGCGGGCCTCGCGCCAGCGCCGCGCGACGACGTCGCTGACGTAGTACACGAACTCGCTGCCCCGGCCCTCGCCCGCGGGCACCTCGGTCCACCACATCGGCCAGAACTCCCGCTCGTAGTGGGCCTTCAGGACGCGGGTGAAGCCGGACAGCGCGCCGCGCAGCCGGGTGCGGTCGAGCTGCAGCGCCCCGGCCAGGTCGCCGTAGGCCACCCGGGTGCCGGGCTGCTCGGCGAGGATGTCGAGGATGGCCACGACCACCTGGACGGAGTCGCGGCGGTCGCTGATCAGCGTGCGGAGGTCCTCGACGGTCCACTCGTCGCGGCGGCGCTGCTGCTCGCCCTGCGGGGACCTGATCGCGAGCTCCGCGGCAGTGGCCCCGGCACCGGCCTGGCCTGCGGTGACGCCGCTGCGCTCGGCGATGAAGGCATACACGGCCGGGACCAGGTGGGCCGGCACCGGCACCGACACGTACTCCGGGTTCTCCTGGGACATGACTGGGTCCTCCCCTCCTGCGGCCGCCCCCTGCGGTCGGCCGCAGAACGATCCTGGCACATCGTCAGCGCCGACGTCCAGCCCTTAACAGCCACTAATGGCCACTAACAGCCGCTAGGGGATGCGGAACTCCTGGGACTTGTTGCCGGGGGTGCACGCGGTCATGGTGAGCTGGGCGCCGATTCCGTTGTCGGTCAGGCAGTTCTGGCCCATGTAGTCCTTCAGGTAGAAGGCCCCCGGGATGGTCGCGGCCGTGACCGTCCAGTTGGTGAGGAAGCTGAAGCCGCTGGACAGCGCCACCCGGCCGTCCATCTCCTGCACCAGGACGGGGGCGCTCAGCTTGCAGGGGTTGAACTGGTGCCAGCTGCTGGGAACGGTGTGCACCCAGCCGTAGGAGGTCGCACCGCCCATGACCACGGCCTGGCCGCCGGCGAGGCCGTCCTGGGAGAGGCCCATACGGAGACCGTCGCCGACATTGGTGATGTAGCCCCAGTTGGTGCCGCCGCAGCCGTTCGCCGGGGCGGCACCGGGGGCGGTGCTCGCCGGGGGCGCGGTGGCCGGGGG
>NZ_LGDO01000153.1:0-8599 GCF_001279805.1 Streptomyces sp. XY431 | reverse complement strand
GCCGTCGCCGCCGCACCCCCGACCCCCCCCGCACCCCCGGCCGCCGGCCTCGACCCCCCCCCCTGGACCACCGTCCTCCTCCCCACCGTCCTCGTCCCGGCCGCGCTCGCCGCAGCCCTCGGCCACCACCGCACCAGCTCCCGGAGCCGCCGATGAACCCCGTCCCCCTGCTCAGCGCCGCCGCCTGCGTGACCCTCGCCGTCGGCGCCCTGGCCATCGCCCACCGACTGCGCCCCGCCGTCCCCGAGGGCGAACTCCCACCCGAGCCGCACCCCGTCCTCTCCAGCATCGGCTCCGGCCTGCTCTCCGGCTTCATACTGCTCACCGGCTTCCTGGTCGCCACCGGCTGGGCCGCCCACAGCACCGGCATCCTCCCGCCCCGCGGCCTCTACCTCGCCGACGTCGCCGCCGGCACCGCCGTCCTCCTCTACCCCGCCCTCGCCGGCCTCCCCTTCACCGCCCGCTACACCACCGCCGTCACCTTCTTCGCCGCCCTCGTCGGCTACACCATGTCCCTCGCCATCCAGCTGCGCCCCTGACCGCACCCGCGCCCTATCGGTGCCTCCATCGGTGCCGCGTTCGCGCACAGGACGTCGGACCCGCCGACTTCCCGCGCTGCGGAGGACGGGTACGGGTGGCGGAAAGGTGCGCTGCCCCGGGGCGGGGACGCGGGCTAGCCTGGGAGGCGATTCCCGGACGCCCCGGAAGGGGGTGCAGGCGGATGGCCGGTGACATGGTCACCGTGGGTGAGGTGGTGCTCGGACGGATCCGGGCGCAGGCCGAGGTGCTGGCCGGACTGGACGAGGCCGTGCGCGCCGACGAACCGGACGCGGTGCACCGGATGCGGGTCGCCTGCCGGCGCCTGCGCAGCGCGTTCCGGACCTACCGGCGGCTGCTGGCCCCCGGAGCCACCGACGAACTGGTGGCCGAGCTGCGCTGGCTGGCGGCGGCGCTGGGCCGGGCCCGGGACCAGGAGGTCCTGGGCGAACGGCTGGCGGCACGGGCTCGGGAACTGCCCGCGGAATGCGGACCCGAGCGGGTCGCCGCCGAACTGGAACGCCGGGGGAAGGCCGAGTACCGGCGGGTCTGGCCGGAGGTACTCGCCGCCCTCGACAGCCCCCGCCGCCGGGCCCTCGCCGACGGACTCGCCGTACTGCTCACCGACCCGCCGCTGCGCGGCCGGGCCGACCGGGCCGCCGGCCCGGAGCTGACCCGGGTCGCCGCCCGGGAACAGCGGCGCACCGCCGACCGGATCCGCACCGCGCTGGCCGACGAGGGCGAGGAACAGGACATCGCGCTGCACGAGGCACGCAAGGCCGCCAAACGCGCCCGGTACGCGGGCGAGACGGCGCTGCCGGTGGCGGGCCGGGCGGCCGAGCGGTACGTCGCCCGGATGAAGGCCGTCCAGGAGGTCCTCGGCGAGCACCAGGACGCGGTGGTGGCATCGACCGCGCTGCGCCGACAGGCACCCGCCTCGAAGGAGCCGTTCGGCTACGGCGTGCTGTACGGGCAGCAGCTGGCGGAGGCGGAGCGGGCGCGGCTGGCGCTGCCGGAGGTGTGGGAGCGGGCGGCCGGGCCGGAGCTGACCCGGTTCGTCTGAGGCCCGGGGGAGCGCGGCGCGGTCACCGCTCCGCGTCCTTACTCCTCCGCGCTTTCACTCCTCCGTCGGGTCGAGCCCGGCGGCACGGGCGGCGGTGCGGAGCAGCTCGCGCAGCATCACGGTGCTGAGCCGGCCGGTGTTCGTGTTGCGCGGGCTGACGTGATAGCAGCCGTACAGCTCCAGCGGCGGCCCGCCGTCGCGGGCGGGCAGGGTGACGTGCGCGCCGTGGCCGAACCGCGGCCGGGGGCGCGGCACGGTCCAGCCGGCCGCGTCGAGCACCGGGAGCAGCGTCTGCCAGGCGAAGCCGCCGAGCGCCACCACGCTGCGCACGGTGGGGCGGAGCAGTTCGAACTCGCGGGCGATCCAGGGTCGGCAGGTGTCGCGTTCGGCGGTGCTCGGCTTGTTGTCGGGCGGGGCGCAGCGGACCGGGTCGGTGATCCGCACGCCGTGCAGGGCGAGGCCGTCGCCGTGCCGGACGGAGAGCGCGCGGTTGGCGAGGCCCAGGTGGTGCAGGGCGGCGTACAGCAGGTCGCCGGAGGGGTCGCCGGTGAAGATCCGGCCGGTGCGGTTGGCGCCGTGCGCGGCGGGGGCGAGGCCGACCAGGACGAGCGGGGCGTCGGGCGGGCCGAAGCCGGGGATCGGGCGGGCCCAGTAGTCCCAGTCCAGGTAGGCGCGGCGTTTGACCCGGGCCGTCTCCTCGCGCCACTCGACCAGCCGGGGGC
Source organism: Streptomyces sp. XY431 (assembly GCF_001279805.1). Classification (NCBI taxonomy): domain Bacteria; kingdom Bacillati; phylum Actinomycetota; class Actinomycetes; order Kitasatosporales; family Streptomycetaceae; genus Streptomyces; species Streptomyces sp. XY431. The sequence continues at coordinate 6,277 of NZ_LGDO01000153.1, read as the reverse complement.
AGGCCCGGCAGCCGGTGACGACGCGGTCGAGCACGGTGAGGTCGGGGGCCAGGGCAGCGGCCGCGGCGGGGTGGTGCGGGTGGTCCGGGGCCCGGGCGGCCTCGGGAGCGTCGGCCGGGGCCGGTTCCTCGGCGGTGGGCTGCGGCATGGCGACGATCCTAGGCGCTGGCGGAGGTTCGTCCCGGTCCGGACGGGGCAGGCGTAGCGTGGAACCAGCTGTTCCGGCGGCCGTCGGCCGGCTGGGTCGGCGACGGCCCGGGGCTCGCTGCCGCGCGAGGAGGCCGTGATGGTCGTCGAAGTGGTGATAGCGGTCGTGGTCGTGGTGCTGATGCTGACGGCCGTGGTGGCAGGGCTGAGCGTCCGGGTCGTGCAGCAGTTCCAGCAGGGCGTGGTGTTCCGGTTCGGCCGGGTGCGGGACGAGGTGCGCGGGCCGGGACTGGTCGTGCTGATACCCGTCGCGGACAAGCTGCGCCGGGTGAACGTGCAGATCGTGACGCAGCCGATCCCGGCGCAGGAGGGCATCACCCGGGACAACGTGACCGTCCGGGTGGACGCCGTCGTGTACTTCCGGGTGGAGGACCCGGTGAAGGCGATCATCAATGTGCAGGACTACAACTTCGCCATCTCCCAGGTCGCGCAGACCTCGCTGCGGTCGATCATCGGCAAGAGCGAGCTGGACGACCTGCTGGCCAACCGCGAACCGATCAACCAGGGGCTGGAGCTGATGATCGACAGCCCGGCCCTCGGCTGGGGCATCGAGATCGACCGGGTGGAGATCAAGGACGTCGCCCTGCCGGAGTCGATGAAGCGCTCGATGTCCCGGCAGGCGGAGGCCGAGCGGGAGCGGCGGGCGCGGATCATCACGGCCGACGGCGAGTACCAGGCGTCCGCGCGGCTGTCGGAGGCGGCAGCGGTGATGAGCGCGACCCCGGCGGCGCTCCAGCTGCGGCTGCTGCAGACGGTGGTGGAGGTCGCGGCGGAGAAGAACTCGACGCTGGTGCTGCCGTTCCCGGTGGAACTGCTGCGCTTCCTGGACAGCGCGGCGGAGACCCATCGGCGGGCGGCGGGCGCTGCTACGGGCGCTGCGCCGGCGCCGGGGGAGCCGGCCGAGGTACCGGGGGCGGAGGGCGGGACGCCTTCGGTGCGCGCTGCCGAGGTGCACGAAATCCCGCCGCTGGAAGAGGTGTTGGAGAACCCGCCGCTCGATGTGCCGCCGGCCCCGCTGTTGGACCCGCCGGACGACGGGCCGGCCGATGCGCCGGCCGAGTCGTCGGGCGGTCCCGAGGGCGGGCGGGGTGCCGCCGCGTAGGCCCGGTGGCGGGGCCCCGGTGGCCGGACCAGGATGGAGTGACGGGAGTGACAGGCAGGTCAGGAGGCCGATCATGACCAGTGCGGGCGACATCATGCATCAGGGGGCCGAGTGCGTGCGCGAGCACGAGACGCTCGCCACGGCGGCCCGGCTCATGAAGGAACGCGACGTCGGGGCGTTGCCGATCTGCGGTGAGCGGCAGAAGCTCCTGGGGATCCTCACCGACCGGGACATCGTGCTGAAGTGCGTCGCGGAGGGCCTCGACCCGGAGCAGGTGACGGCGGGCGAGGTGGCCCAGGGGCGGCCGATGACGGTGGAGGCGGACGAGGACGTCGAACAGGTGCTGCGGGTGATGGAGCAGTACCGGGTGCGGCGGCTGCCCGTGATCAACCACCCGGAGCACGAGCTGGTCGGCATGATCAGCGAGGCGGACATCGCGCGCGGCATGCCGCAGACGCGGCTGGCGGAGTTCGTGACGGCGGTCTGCGCCGAGGACTCGCCGCGCTCGAAGGAGGTGCTGGACACGCCGCAGGGCGCCTGACGGACGAGGAGGGCGCGAGGGTGGGGCCGCCGGGAGGCTCAGGCCAGGGCGTAGACCGTGGTGGCGTGGGCGGCCGGCTCCTCCTCGCCCTCGGCGGTGAGGGTGATGTCCAGGAACGCGATCCGCCGCCCCAGCTTGGTGACCCGGGCGTGCACCAGGACGTCCCGGCCGACGACCGCGCGCTGGAAGCTGGTGGACTGCTGGACGGTGGTCATCGGGCCGAAGCCGCCCCGGGCCGCGGACACCGCGATCACGCTCGCGGTGTCCGCCGCCGCCATCAGCGCCTGGCCGGACAGCGCGCCGCCCTCCCGGGCCAACTGGTCGGACCAGGGCAGCCGGAGCACGGCGTGGCGCTCCCCGGTGCCGGTCACCGACAGGCCGAGCGCCTGCACCCAGGGCGCGAAGTTGTCGGCCAGGATCTTGTCCGCCTCGGCGGTGGTGAGGGTCATGCCGCCATTGTGGCGGCCGCCGCGGACGGTGTCAGGGACTCGGCGCGTCCGGGCGTCGAGGCGGCGGACGACGGTGCGCCGGCTACTCGGCCGAGTTCCCGTCCGGCCGCTCCCGCAGTGCCCGGAGCATCAGCTCCGCCAGGTGCAGGGCCCGCCGTCCGTCGGCCAGTTGGGCGATCTGGGTGCGGCAGCTGAAGCCGTCCGCGAGGATCACGGTGTCCGGTCCGGCGGCCCGGACCTCCGGGAGCAGCACCCGCTCGGCGATCGCCGCCGAGATCTCGTAGTGCCCGCGCTCGAAGCCGAAGTTGCCCGCGAGCCCGCAGCACCCGGAGTCCAGGACCCGGTTCTCGACGCCCATCCGCCGCTCGATCCGGCGGTCCGCCGCGCTGCCGAGCACCGCGTGCTGGTGGCAGTGGGTCTGGGTGACGGCGTCCACCGGCAGCTGCGGCAGCGGTGTGTCCGGCGCGTACTCGTCGACGAACTCGGCGAAGGTGCGGGTGCGTTCGGCCAGCGGGCGGCCCTCGGCGCCGAGCAGGCGCGGCACTTCCTCGCGCAGGGTGGCGGTGCAGCTCGGGTCCATCCCGACGACGGGCGTGCCGACGGGCAGGCCGGTGGCGGCGAGCGCGGCCAGGCTGCGGCGCATCACCCGCCGGGCGCCCGGGAGTTGGCCGGTGGAGTACCAGGTCAGGCCGCAGCAGACCGGGCCGGCCGGCAGTCGGACGTCGAAGCCGAGGTGTTCCAGGACTTCGACGGCCGCGCGCAGGACCTCCGGCTGGAGGTGGTCGGAGAAGGTGTCCGGCCAGAGCAGGACGGGCCGGGCGCCCGCCGGGGCCGGGTGCCCGGCGCGGTGCCGCCGGTACCAGCGGGTGAAGGTCTCCGGAGGCAGGACCGGCAGTGCCCGGCGCCCGTCGACGCCGCCGAGCCGCTTGAGCAGCGGGGCGGCCGGTGAGCGGGTGATCGCGTTCACCAGGCCGGGCGCGAGCGCGGCGCCGCGCAGCCACAGCGGCAGCCGGCCCATCGCGTAGTGCGCGGCGGGCCTCGGCCGGTGCCGGTAGTGCTGGTACAGGAACTCGCTCCGGTAGGTGGCCATGTCGACCTGGACCGGGCAGTCGCTCGCGCAGCCCTTGCAGCCCAGGCAGAGGTCCAGCGCCTCGCGGACCTCGGCGGACCGCCAGCCGTCCGTGATCGCGGCCCCGGCGCCGGGGCGCTCCCCGGCGCCGCGCAGCATCTCGGCGAGCAGCCGGGCCCGCCCCCGGGTCGAGTGCCGCTCCTCGCCGGTGGCCATGTAGCTCGGGCACATCACGCCGGTGGTCGGGTCGACGCACTTGGCGACCCCCACGCAGCGGCGGACCGCCTTGGCGAGGCTGCCGTCGTCCTGCTCGTACGGCAGGGCGAGCGGCAGCTCGCGCACCGGCCGCCCGCCGAAGCGGAGGTCGGCGTCCAGCGGGCGCGGGTCGACCGGAGTGCCGGGGTTGAGCAGGTTCTCCGGATCCCAGATCTGCTTGAACTCGCGGAACAGGGCGATGACTTCGGGCGGGTACATGCGCGGCAGCAGTTCGCCTCGGGCCTGCCCGTCCCCGTGCTCGCCGGAGAGCGAACCGCCGTGCGAGACCACCAGGTCGGCCGCCTGTTCCATGAACTCCCGGAACACCGGCAGTCCTTGCGGCCGCGTGAGCGGGAAGTCGATCCGCAGGTGGACGCAGCCCTCGCCGAAGTGCCCGTACGGCACGCCGCGCAGGCCGTGCCGGCGCAGCAGGGCGCGCAGTTCGCGCAGGTAGTCGCCGAGCCGCTCCGGCGGGACGGCCGAGTCCTCCCAGCCGGGCCAGGCCTCGCCGCCGCCGGGCAGCCGGGTCACGATCCCGGCGCCGGCCTCGCGCACGGCCCAGAGCTGGCGCTGCTCGGCCGGGTCGGTGACCACGGCGGCGGTGGCGGTGCGTTCGCGCCGGACGGTGTCGGCGAGCCGGCGGGCGGCGTCGAGGGCCTCGGCGGCGGTGGCGCCGCCGGTTTCCAGGAAGAGCCAGCAGGCGCCGTCGGGCAGCCGGTCGAGGGCGGGCGGGCGCGGTCCGGCGGCGAGCAGTGCGGCGATCAGGTCGGCGGCCATGCCCTCGACGGTGAGCGGGCCGAGCGGCAGCAGCGCGGGCACGGCGTCGGCGGCGGCCGTCTCGTCCGGGTAGCCGGCCACCACCAGGGCGCGGGCGCGCGGCTCCTCGACGAGCCGGACGGTGGCGCCGAGCAGCAGTGCGCAGGTGCCCTCGGTGCCGGTGAGGGCGCGGGCCAGGTGGTGGCCGCGCTCGGGCAGCAGGGCGTCCAGCGGGTAGCCGGAGACCCGGCGCGGGAGTTCGGGCAGGCCGCGGCGGATGGTGGCGAGGTTCCGGTCGGTGAACTCCTGGAGCCGGTGGTGGAGTCGGCCCTCGGGGCCGGGCCGGACGGCGAGGGCGGCGCGTTCGGTGGGGGTGAGCGGGCCGCCGACGGTCAGTTCGGTGCCGTCGGCGAGCAGTAGGTCCAGCGACTCGACGTTGTCGGCGGTGCGGCCCCAGGCGACCGAGTGCGCGCCGCAGGAGTCGTTGCCGATCATGCCGCCGAGCGTGCAGCGGCTGTGGGTGGACGGGTCCGGTCCGAACCGCAGGCCGTAGGGGCGGGCGGCGCGCTGGAGGTCGTCGAGGACGGTGCCGGGCTGGACGCGGGCGGTGCGGCGCTCCGGGTCGATGTCGAGGACGGCGCCCAGGTGGCGGCGGAAGTCGAGCACCACCGCGCCGGGGCCGATCGCCTGCCCGCCGATGCTGGTCCCGGCGCCGCGCGCCACCACGGGCACCCGGTGCCGGCGGCAGAGCGCGAGGGCGGTGCGCACGTCCTCGGTGTCGGCGGGCTTGACCACGCCGAGCGGCAGGTGGCGGTAGTTGGAGGCGTCGTGGCTGTAGACGGTCCGTTCGGCGGCGTCGAACCGGACCTCGCCGCGCAGTGCGGCGGCCAGCTCGCGCGCGAGATCGAGCGCGAGATCGGGTGTCGTTCCGCGCGACGGGTCGGTGCCGGGGGTCGGGTCGGGGCGGCTCACGGGCGGTCCTCCCTGGCGGTGGTGAACGGTCCTTGCCGATCATCGCAGCCCGCCCCGGACAACGGCGCGGACAACGGCATGGACAACAGCGGGGAGAACGGCACGGAGCTGTGCGCGGAAGGGGGAGGCAGAGCCACGGACAAAGGTGCGCAGGCCGGGCGGGCGGGACGGGTACGGAGGAAAAGTGCTGGCGGCGGCCCCGCGGAGTGTGGGACGGTCGGTCTCCGTGATCACCGAGAACCCTGACGACCCCCGCCGTTTCCTCGCCCATCTGCCGGTCGGCGAGCGGCTCCCGATACCGGAGGACGCGGCGCCCTCCTGGTCGATCTTCCCCTACGAGGGCGAGCTGACCGTCCGTCCGCTGGACGCCGCCGAGCTGCCCGAGCCCGGCCGGCACGGCGAGGCCGGGGCGGCGGAGTGCCACGAGTGCCGCCGTCCGGACGAGGACTTCGTCTGGACCGACGAGCACTGGCGGCTGAAGGCCTTCGACGCGCCCCACGGCCTGCCCGCCGTGCTGTTCCTCGGCCCGCGCGACCACCACGACCTGTTGGACCTGCCGCCGGCCCGGGCGGTCGAACTCGGCCCGATGCTCCAGCGGGCGGAGCGGGCGATCCTGGCGCTCGGCGGCATCGGGCGCGTCCATGTGAACCGCTGGGGCGACGGCGCGGCCCACCTCCACCTGTGGCTGATCGCCCGCCCCGAGGGCCAGCGCCAGCTGATCGGCTCCACCCTCGCGCTCTGGATGGACCTGCTCCCGCCGCTGCCGGACGAGCTCCGCGCCGACACCCTGCACCGCATCGCCACCGCGATGGCCGCCGACGGCGGCACGGCGCACGCCTGACCCGGCGCAGGCCCGACCAGGCGGGCCGGGGGCGGCACGGACCCCGCGCCGCCCCCGCCCCCGGGTCGGGCCTGCCCCCCGCCCC
>NZ_LGDO01000152.1:0-8676 GCF_001279805.1 Streptomyces sp. XY431 | reverse complement strand
CCCCATCGGCGCCGCCATCCTCGCCATCCTCCCCGCGCAGGCGGGGGTCAGCCGCACGCCCAGAACTTGGCCATGCGCAAGGTCTCGGTCCTCCCCGCAGGCGCGGGGGTCAGCCGAACTGGGTGAGGCCGTCGGCCAGGGCGTCAGACTCCTCCCCGCAGGCGCGGGTGTCAGCCTCCGCCGGGATCTGGGAGCTGGAGGCGGGGTTCGTCCTCCCTGCCAGCGCGGGGGTCTGTCGGCAGTGTCTGAATTTGGGTTCTGGCTCAGCTTTTGTGTGTGCTGTGAGGGGTCGTTGGTTCAGTGCTGGAGAGCGCAGTCGTCCGCTGCCAGGTGCAGGTGCCGAAGGGTTTTCAGTTCGGTGGTCGGGAAGACGTGCCGGCGCCACTTCTGGAGGTAGCCGTCCTCGCCGTGGGTTCGCAGCACCTTCTCGGCAGCCATCAGGACCGCATGCGCCAGGGAGGTGCGAGGACGTGTGGATGTCCACACGAGGGTGCCCTTCCCGTCCGGTGCGTCGGAGCTCGTCCAGATGTCCGGGAAGCGGCGGATCGCGATGTGCACGTCACTGTTTCGGCGACGAAGAATCCACCGCGCCTCTACCGGTTCAAGGTCGAACGAGAACCGTTGGATGCCGTGGGGGCCGTAGAGGCCCGCCATGCTTTCCAACAGGTCGGCGAGCGCGTTTGTGCAGTAGCTGACGATCTCCCGGTGCTTCGTCGAGCCGTCCCAGATCCTGCACGTTGCCCAGCCGGAGCCGCTCAGTTCCCAGCTGAAGTGCAAGGACTGCGTCACTGGATCCCCCCAGGCTGTTTGCGGACAACGCTACCGGCGGTGCTGAGGACGGCGGACGATGGGGTGCGCCACGCGCCAGCCAGCTGGACCAGCGCGTGCCAGCTGTCGCTGGCGCTTGCCAGCATGGGCGCCGTTCCTTGACACCTCAACAGACTGGCCCGGACCGCTACGCCCGGGAGACCGGTCAAGAAGAAGCAAAGCCGTCAGAACGGTGCAGGTCGCGAAGGGGTCCTCCCCGCACCCGCGGGGGTCAGCCGGAGGTATCGGGGCGCCACCCCAGGTAGGGCTTGTCCTCCCCGCGCCTGCGGGGGGTCAGCCGGCGATGTCGCGGGGGTAGTGCTGGACGGAGTAGTCCTCCCCGCAGGCGCGCGGGCCAGCCGATGCCGGCCAGTGTCGGGTCAACCTCGCAGAGGTCCTCCTCGCGAGCGAAGGGTCAGCCGTTGTCCAAGTTGTCGGTGGCCGGCCGGGCTGCGTCGGCCGTCGGGTGGGGGGTGTCACGGGGTTCGGTCGGGGCGAGGGCGGAGTCGGGCGGTGAGGGCCTTCCCGGTATGGAGGTCGGCTTGGTCCATGCCCACGCCGAGTCCTTCGGCGAGACGGTAGAAGAGCCCGCGCAGTCCGAGCGGTCCGGTCTCTTCGGTGTCCGGGAGGGCGCCCAGTGCCCGCAGCTCGGAGTCGAAGCGGTGGGGGTCGTGGCCGGACCGGTGCTCGGGCCCGATGCCCAGCAGGGTGTTCAGACCGGTCACCAGCCGGCCGTTCTCGGCATAGCGGAACTCCACCATGGGCTTCTCGTTGGCGTGCAGGGCCAGTGCCGCCGTCCCGTCCGAGACCGCGGCGAGCAGTTCGTCGCCCTCGACGCACAGCCAACTGCTGTGCTCCCACGCCCACGCCCACGACCCGTACCGGCCGGCGGTGACCACGTAGGCGTCGTCCTCGAAGAGGATGTCGCCGAAATCCTCGCGGAACGCAGCGCTACTCCGTTCGGCGAGTGTGGCGGGGTCCGCCCCCATCCGCTCCAGGAGCCGACGCGGAGTGAGGCCACGGGCGAACGTGACACTCACCAGCGGCAGGTCCCTCCCGTACATCCAGCCCAGGCCACTCATCCGAACCCCTCCACGGTATCGATCGCCTACCCCCCGGTGAGGCTAGACCACCCCGACGACACGGCCACCGATCCAGCCGCCCCGCGACCCGCCAGCAACAGGCCGACGACCCACCAGAAGACCGACCGGAACCCGCCCCACAGCCGGTGACGCCCTCCACGCGCGGGAGTCGGCCGGAGACCCCGAACCGGGCGCGGTCGGTGGTCAAGTCCTGCCCGTGCAGGCGGGGCCAGCAGTGACCCCGTGTTGTCCGCGGACAACACCCCGGCGCCACCACCGTCTGCCACGATGGATCCCGCTCCTTGACACCTCGACAGACCAGCCCGGACCACGACCTCCGGCAGCCAGGTCACGGAACGGCAAAGCCGTGAGAACAGTGCAGGTCGCGAAGGGTCCTCCCCGCGCAGGCGGGGGTCAGCCGTCCTTCGGCTCGCGCTTCCGGCGTGCTGCGGTGTCCTCCCCGCGCAGGCGGGGGTCAGCCGGAAACCCGCACCACCCCCGCGCCTGGCCCGTGGTCCTCCCCGCGCAGGCGGGAGTCAGCCGCTGCACGTGGAGCCGCTTCTCGGCCTGATCTCGTCCTCCCCGCAGGCGCGGGGGTGATTCCGCGATGCTCTGGGTGGGGAACCCGCCGCCGGGCTGCTCCTTGCACCCGCGGGGTCAGCCTTTATGGGCGACGACCAGCAGAGGTCTTTGTGGTCGGTGGAGATGATTCCTTGCCCTGCGACGACTCGGACTCAGGGGTGCTGCTTCTCCCGAGCGCCCGGCCGGGTCGCTACGATCTGCTCATGGATGGTCACGAGACGGCGTTTCAGTCCCTCGATGGCACTGCTCTCTTCGGCACCGTGTGCCCTACAGATGTACGGGGACCGGTTGCGGTGCTGGTTCACGGGTCGGGGGTGACCCGGGAGGAGAGCGGGTTCTTCGCGCGCCTGGCCGCCGGCCTGGCTGCCTCTGGTGTGACCAGCCTGCGGTTCGACCTTCGGGCGCACGGAGCCAGCGGCGGGCGCGAGTCGGAGTTGACTATCGCCTCGGTGGCCAATGACATCCGTGCGGCCGGCGACCACCTGCGCTCGCATGTCGGCCAGCCGGGGCCGGTGCACGTGATCGCCGCGTCGTTCTCCGGTGGCGCCGCCGCATTGCACGCTTCCCACCGGCCCGACGAGGTCGCCAAACTGGTGCTGCTGAACCCGCGGCTGGACTACAAGGAGCGGTACGTCACCTCCCGGCCGGGCTGGACGAACGACTACCTGTCCGGAGACATGGCGGTGCGGCTGGAGGAGCAGGGTTTCACGGAGAAGTCGCCGTTCGAGCTGAACCGGGCCCTGCTGAACGAGGTCTTCTACCTGGACACCCCGGCGATCCTGGCCGGGGTACGGGCGCCGGTGCTGATGGTGCACGGCACCGCGGACACCTTCGTGCCCATCGAGTCCTCGCGCCGGCACCGGCCGATGTTCGGCGGGCCGGTGGAACTGGTGGAACTGGACGGTGCCCAGCACGGCTTCGCCGTCCACGACGACCCGCAGTACCTGGACCCGCAGTCGCAGGCCTGGCAGCGCGAGGTGATCGAGCGGGTGAGCGGCTTCCTGGCCGGTTAGACGGTGGCCAGCTCGCCCAACCGCTGCCGGAACTCGCGGACGGCCGGGCGCCGGGCCTGGGGCGCGAGATCGTCGGCGGTGCGGTGGAGTTCGGCGAGCGCCTGCCCGAAACGGGCGCCGGCGGCGAGTTCCAGGGCCTGCATCGCGGCCGAGGCGGCCTCGTCCGGTTCGCCGGCCGCGACCAGGGCGCCGGAGTACTGGGCGGTGAAGAACGCCCGGTCGCGGGGCGCGAAGGCGGCCGTGACGAGGTGCTCGCCGAACAGGCCGACCGCCCGGTGGGCCTGGCCGGCTTCGCGGTAGCAGATCGCGCTCTGCACCATCAGCCGCTCGCGGGTGTAGGCGTCACCGAGCGGGCCGGTACAGGTGGCGGGCCCGCTCGCCGGGACGGCCCGGTCGAGCACACGGTGCGCCTGGTCGAGCGTGCGGGCCACTTCCTCGACGCGGGCGCCGGTCAGGGCCAGCGCCCGTGCCTGCTGCTGGAACGCTTCCGCGCGGGGTCTGGGCGGAAGTGTCCAGGGACCGTCGGTGGCGGCGCGGGCGAGGTCGAGCATTCGGGCCGCCTCGGTGCGGTCGGTGGCCTGGGCCTGGCGGAGCAGGACGTAGGCGTGCATGGGGCCGTCGCCGGTCAGCGTCGCCCATTCCTTCGCCTGGTGGTGCCAGTTCGCGACGGCCGGGGCACCGGCGCCAGCGTCCCGGTGGAGCCAGGCCGCGAGCTCGGCGCCCCGGGCGCCGAGGGCCAGGAGCTCGCGCCGCAGGCCGGGGGCGCAGGTGCGGGCGGTGGAGTTGATCGCTGCGAGGAGGCCCAGCACGGTGGGCAATGCCTCGTGGGGGCCGGTGAGTCCGTCGGCGCGCGCGGCGTCGTCCAGCGTGGTCCGCAGGTGGCCGAGGAGTTCGCCCTTGTCGCAGCGGCGGGCGCCGTCGGCGGCCGCGGTGAGGCGGTCGAGGGCCGTGAGGTCGAGCGCCGGGGTGGCGCCCGCCAGGCCCAGGAACGTCCGTCGGCGCACGTGCTCCTCCAGTTGTCGTCCGTTCGCGCCACGGCGCCGGCCGGTGGGCCGGGCGGGCCGTCGGAAGCCGAGGTCCTCGGAGGGGCAGTCGAACATCGCCTTCAGGACGCGCCGGGCGTCTCGGTTGGGCCAGGTCGATTCGCCCGACTCCCACCGCCTCACCTGCCGCACGGAGATCCTCGCCTGCTCCTGCAGCTCGCGGGCCGTCTCGTCGTAGGCGGCGGCGAAGTCCTCCTGGGTGTGCCAGCTGCGTTCGACGCGGGCGGCGACGAAGCGCCAGTTGGCGACGGCGTGTTCGGGCATGGGCACCCCCGGAGTCAGGACCACCACGGTAGCGATTGCCAGCGACCGTGGGCGAGGGACTGGTGCCTGGCCGTCACGGTGTCCGGTGAAGCGTCCGGTGATCCGGCCTCGACCCGGGCCCGGCCCGGCGGTGAACTGGGAGCACCCGATCGGGCCGGCCTTCCCGGCCGGTCCCCCATCCCCTCTGCGTAAGGAGGACGCCATGAAGACCACTACCCCGGTGAAGGCCGCGGCCGTCACGCTCGACCCGAAGAAGGTGGCCGCGCTCCAGGCGAAGGTCGCCCGGCTCGTCGGCACCGGCGCGCTGGCCGCCGCCCCGCACACCTACCACCACTGAGTGACTCCGGTTGGGTGGGGCGGCTGGGGCCGCCCCACCCAACCGGATCCTCGAGCCCCGGTCCCGCACATCGAGGAGGCAAAGCTGTGGACACCCGCCTGGAGCTGACGTTCCTTGGCCACCAGACCTGGCTGGTCCAGGGCGGCGGCCACCGAGTCCTGATCGACCCCGTCCTGACGGAGGCGTTCGGCCTACCCGGCCGGGCCGAGTGCCGCGTCTGGCCGCCGCGCCGGATCGACGCCGCTCTGATGCCCCGCCCGGACGCCGTCGTGCTCACCCACGAGCACCTCGACCACTTCCACCTGCCCTCGCTCGACCTGCTGGACCGCCGGGTGCCCGTCTGGACCGGGCCGCTGCTGCCCGCCCCGGTCGAGGAAGCGATCGTCCGCCTCGGGTTCGAGGTCCGCCGCGTCGACCACACCATCCCCATCGAGCTGGGCGACCTGCGCGTCACCCTTTACCCCGCCGGCGCCCGGACCCTGTTCTGGGAGGACCGGGTCGTCCAGCCCTGCCTGCGCGTCGGCGACGGACCGGCGGTGTTCGTCGCGGTCGACGCCGACCCCTCCGACCTCTACCTGCAGCAGGTCGCCGACGGTACCCGGCCCGTGCCCCGGATGGCGGTGGTCTCCAACAACTCCCAGATCGTGCCGCACGGCATGCCCGCCTCCTCGGTCAACCTGCTGCCCGGCGTGGGCGGCACCCGCCACAGGACCGGCCTGGCCGTCCTCAACCAACTGCTGCTCGACGTCCTCGCTCCGCTCGACGGCGTTGGGGACGTGGCGCTGTGCGGCAACGGCTTCCTGCCCCCGACCTCCCCGCACGGACCGTTCCTGTACTGCGACCACCCGCAGATGGCCGCGGCCGCCAACGGCCTGCAACACCTCTTCCACGTCCACGGCCCGCGCCCGGGCGAGCGGCTGACCGTCCCGGCCTCGCCGGCGCAGAAGGTGACGGTCGACCGGGTCGGCTGGGTGCGGATCGACGACGACTTCGAGTACGAGTCGCTGGTCGCCCATGCCGCGTTCCTCGCCGACCCCGGCGCGGTCCGCCTGTCCCCGCTCGCCGACGAACCAGCCGACCAGGACCGGGCCCTCGAGCTCCTGCAGCAGGAACTGCCGCGGTTGGGCCGCGAACTGCTGGCAACCGGCACCGGCGTGCTGGCGTGCAGCATCCACGAGTACCTCTCCGGCCCGCTCGGCCCCCACCGTGCGGTACTGCGGCTCAAGGACGGCCCCGGCGGCGAGCTCCTCCAGTTCGCCTGGGACGTCACCACCGCCGACTTCGTCCGGGTCGAGGCGACCGGCCGCGAGGAGGCCATGGCCGTCTACCCGTTCGGCGCCGAGATGTTCTACCAGGACTACCTCGCCCTCCTCCAGGGCCGCCTGCAGGTGTGGGACGTGGCCGGCGGCGCGATGGAGTGCTGGCACATCGGCCGCCCTCTGGACAGCCTCGTCTACGCCCTCTTCGGTATCTACGGCGAGCACCAGCGCCCCGACCTCGCCGCCCGCTCCTACACGAACCTGGCCTCCGGCATCACCGTCCCGGCAGTCCCCCGGTGACCACCGAGCCGGCCACCGCCGCCGAAGCCCTGACCGGGCTCGCCCGCACCCGCCCCACCGGATGGCTGGCCACCCCGATGCCCACCGACCCCGTCGACCTCCTCCTGCGGGCCCGCCGGGCCCTCGCCGCCGACCACCCCGGCGTGAACGGCAGAATCAGCGTGATCAGTGCCAGGTACACCGCCGCCGTGTTCGCGGTGCACCGGCCCTCGACGCAGGGCTCGCTGGTCCTCAAACTCCACGCTGACTCGGCCGCCTACGCCGGGGAGACGCTGGCGTACGCGCTGCTGGCCGACACCGCCCCGGTCGCCCGGCTGTACGCGGAGGGCGAGACGTCGCTGTCGCTGTTGCTGGAGTACCTGCCCGAGCCCGCCGAGTGGAGCGGACCGCGGACGCCCGCCGTGCTGGCCGACCGCGTCGCCGCCGTCCACACCGCCTCACTGCGGCTGCCCGCCGAAGCCGCCGAGGCGATGGCCGGCTTCACCCTCGCCGCCCTGCGGAACGCCCCGGCCCCGGCCTGGATCACCGACCCGGCAGCGTACGCCGAGGCGCTGGCCGCGCACGCGGACGCCTTCGGCCCTGGCCTGGTGCCACTCGGCCACCTCGACCTCAAACCCGAGCACCTGCGCCGACGCCCGGACGGCGACGTGGTGCTGCTCGACGTGGAGAGCGTGCGCCCGGACGTCACCGGGCTGATCGACCTGGTCACCCTGCCCGCCGTCCTACGGCAGGCCGGGCACGAGTTCAGCCCCACTCAGGTGCTGGGCCTCTACCTCGACGCCACCGCGGCCCGGGGCGCCCGCTGGACAGCTGGCTCGTTGAAGTCCGCCCTGCGCGCGTACGCGGCAGCCACCGGACTGGAAAGCCTGCACGGCCTGGACCGGTGAACACCGAAGGCCGGGTGCCCCACCGACTGCCACAGTCGGTGGGGCACCCGGCCTCGGCGTGCTCTGCTACGGGCCCTCGATGCCGACGATCGTGCCGAACGGGTCGCGCAGCTGGGCGATCCGCCGGCCGGGCTCGACCGTCAGAGGGCCACGGTGGTGTTCACAGCCGGCCGCCAACAGCCGCTCCCGGACCAGGTCGACATTGTCCACACTCCAATAGACGACTGGGCTGCCACCCCGAGGGTTGCGCTCGTCGTCCACCGGATGGAAGCCGACCTCGACCCCGCTGACCTCTACCCACGCGTAGACCGCCCCGGAGTCGCTGACATCCGTCTTCACGGGAACGTCCAGGAACCCACCCCACCAACGTGCCGACGCCTCGGGGTCCACGGCGAACGTCATCACGGTACGCACACCGGTGAACAAGAGCCACCTCCACAGACCGCCACTGACCGCTACACCGTCAGCACCAGTCTGTCACGATGGACCCGGCTCCTTGACACCTCAACAGACCGATCCGGACCGTCACGAAATGGCAAAGCCGTCAGAGCGGTGCAGGTCGCGAAGGGTCCTCCCCGCACCCGCGGGGGTCAGCCACAGCAGAAGGAGTTCACTCAGCAGGAAGGCTCGTCCTCCCCGCGCCAGCGGGGGTCAGCCGGGGGCGGCCCCCGGACTGCGGCCCCGCCGTTCGGACGGGACGCGGTCTCGTGCAAGACGCGCTGCCGCAGCCGAGCCAGTGGGTCAGTCCCGGGTGCTGTTCGGGTCGTCACGGGGCAGGACTGGCTGCCCCTTCGCGGCGCGGACGGCCTTGCGGCATCGATGCTCAACCTCGTTGCCGTCGCTGCCGTCCTCGACGGCGAAGCGGGCCATCTGAGCGTGCGTCGCGGCAGCGTCCGCGCGGTCGGCGGCCGTGGAAGCGGGCGGGGTCCTCCGGCGGGGAATCTTCAAGGCGAGTCCTTCGCCGTAGGGGAACCTGATTACTGACTTCGGCGCGTCAGGGTGGACTGTGTGGAAGTCCCTGATGGGTGTGGTGTGGTGGCTGTATCTGGTGGTGTGTGAGGTATGCGGATGGTGGTGGGCTGACCGCCACGGGACGGCTGCG
>NZ_LGDO01000151.1:0-70476 GCF_001279805.1 Streptomyces sp. XY431 | reverse complement strand
GCCGTCGGGGGCGGTGAGGGGGCGGGTGGCGGTGGTGGAGGCGACGACGGTGGGGCGGTAGCCGAGGCGGAAGGCGCCCTGGGCGGTGAAGGTGACGCACATGTGGGTCATGAAGCCGGCCAGGACGAGGTCCTTGCCGCTCTCCGGGGCGAAGCCGAGGGCGGTGAGGGTCGCGGTGAGCTCGGTGGCGTGGAAGGCGTCGGGGAAGGCCTTGACGAGGACGGGTTCGCCGGCGAGGGGCGCGACCTCGGGGCTGATGGCGCCGATGTCGGCGCGGATGTCGTACGGGGTGCCCGGGCCGCCGTCGTTGACGATGTGGATCACCGGGGTGCCCGCCGCGCGGGCGCGCCGCAGGAGGTCGGCGGCGGAGGCGAGGGCCTCCTCGGCGCCGTCCAGGGCCATCACGCCGGTGCGGTAGGTGTTCTGGAAATCGATCATGAGGAGGACGGAGTCGGCCAGCCGGGGCAGCCGGTCGTCCAGGCCGATCACGGTGCGCAGGGGAGTGGCCGGGGTGGTGGTGTACGTGGTCATAAGGGTGCCTTTCTGGGACATTTCGCTTGTTTCAGGGCATGGGGGAGGGAGGGAGCGGCGCGGAGGAAGGGGCAGGTGTCAGCCGGTCGGGGTGCGGAAGCGGCGGCGGTAGGCGGCCGGGGTGGTGGCGAGCCGGCGGCGGAAGGCCCGGTGGAGGGTCTCCGCCGAGCCGAGTCCGGCCGCTGCCGCGACCTGGTCGAGCGGCCGGTCGGTGGTCTCCAGCAGGCGCCGGGCCGCCTCCACCCGGGCCGCCTCGACGTAACCGGCCGGGCCGGTGCCGGTCTCCTGGGTGAAGACGCGGGCGAAGTGCCGCTCGCTGAGGCACATCCGGGCGGCCAGGGCCGGGGTGGAGAGGTCGCCGTCGAGGTGCTCGGCGATCCACCGCAGCAGCTCGTCGATGTCGCGCCGCTCGGTGGCCGGGTGGCTCAGCGGGACGGAGAACTGGCTCTGCCCGCCCTGCCGCTTGAGGTACATCACCAGCTGCCGGGCCACCGCCAGCGCGGTCCGTTCGCCCTGGTCCTCGGCCACCAGGGCGAGGGCGAGGTCCAGGCAGGCGCTGATGCCGGCCCCGGTCCACAGCCGGCCCCGGTCGGTACGGACGAAGATCGGGTCGGGGTCGACCGTCACCTCGGGATGATCGGCGGCGAGCTGAGCGGCGGTCGACCAGTGGGTGGTCGCCGTCCGCCCGTCCAGCAGGCCGGCCGCCGCCAGGACGTGGGCGCCCACGCACACCGAGGCCACCCGGCGCGCGTGCGGCGCGGTCTCGCGCACCCAGTCGACGACGGTGGTGTCGACCTTGGCCACCGGTCCGTGGCCGGTCAGTTCGACCGCGCCCGGCACCAGCAGGGTGTCCACGTCCGCGCCGACCTCGGCGAAGGAGAGGTCGGCGAGCAGCCGCACCCCCGCCGAGGTCCGGACGGCGCCGCCGACCGGACCGGCGAGCCGGACCTGATAGCCCGCCCGGCCACCGGTCTCCCGGTTGGCCAGCGCGAACACCTCGGCCGGGCCGGTGACGTCGAGGAGGTCGACATCGGGGAAGACCGCGATGACGACCCGGTGCGGAGTGGGCATGGGTCCATCCTCGGCCGGGCGGCCGGACGGCGGCAATGACGATTCCCTGTCACATCCGGACACGGGACGGCGGGAGGAGGTGCGCCAGTGGGACTGCCGGCGGTATGCGGGCCCCGATCCCCCTCGGGACGGTCTTCGCCCAGGAGCTCGTCGACCCGCGCCGAGCGTGCCGGGTGGGAGCCCCCGGACCGCCGGGGGCTCTCTCGTGGTCAGGGCCGGATCACGGCGAGGGTGTGGCTGTAGCCGGCGCCGACGGCCACGGCGCAGGTGAGCTGCCCGTCGCACGGTGCGATCGCACCGGTGTCGCAGACGTGCACTGGCACCAGTTGCTCGGTGGTGGTGCCGTCACCGAGCTGCCCGAGGTCGTTCTCGCCCCAGGCCTGGACGGTGCCGTCGAGCCGCACCACGACGCTGTGGTCGCCGCCGGCGGCGACCGACGCCACGTTCTGGAGCGGGCGGCAGTAGTCGAACGGGTCCGAGGCGCAGACGTGGAAGACCTGGCCGGTGCTGGTGGGCCGGCCCAGCTGGCTGTGGCGGTCGTCGCCCCAGGTGTCGACCTCGCCGTTGGTGTGCAGGGCGAGGTTGTGCTCGGCGCCGGCCGCGATGGAGACCACGTCGTTCAGCAGGTAGCCGCAGTCGCTCGTGAGGCAGACCGGGACGGGAGTGCTGCTGTCCGTGGTGATCGGGTTGCCGAGCTGGCCGTGCTCGTTGAGCCCCCACGTGACGACCGTGCCGCCCGCGCGCAGCGCCGTGGTGTGGGCGGCACCCGCGGCCACGGCGACGACGTCGTCCAGGAACGCGGAGCAGGGCGCGATCTGCCCCACGGCACAGACCCGGACGGGGGTGGTGCTGTTGGTGGTGGTGCCGTCGCCGAGCTGACCGTGGGTGTTGTCGCCCCAGGTGACGACGGTGCCGTCGGAGCGCAGCGCCACGCTGTGCCGGTCACCGCCCGAGACGGCGATCACTCCCTGGAGCGGGTCGGTGCACGGGGCCGCCCCGCAGACCGGAGTGGGGGAGGTGCTCTGCCCGACGGTGGTGCCGTCGCCCAGCTGGCCCTCGACGTTGCTGCCCCAGGTGAGGGCGGTGCCCGGGATCCCGGGTCGGAGGGTTCGCGGGCCGGGGCTTCCGGCCGCGCTGCCGGACAGAATCAGGACGGCCAGCAGGGAGCCCGTCAGAGCGGCTGCGGTGAGGGACTTTCGCCGATGTGGTCTCAGCGTGGACATGCGTGCTCCTCGGTGGGGGAAGGTTCGTGCCCACACGATGAGGGGCGTGCTCCGCGTGTCGCGGTCGGCGATGCCGTGGCCCGGGCGAGCGTCACCCGCGCGGACCCGGGTCGCCGGGGGCGACGGCCTCGTCGGCCGGCGGCCAGTACCGCAGCGGTGCTTCGGCGGTGCTTCGGCGGTGCTTCAGCGGGACGGGACCCGCTCGGGGCGCGGGTCCGGCCCGGTGGAACCGGGCTCGGGTCGGGGTGCGGGGTGGGGTCGGCGGCGCAGTGGCGGGAGGCCGAAGCGGTGGGCGGCGGCGAGGGCGAGGCCCGCGAGCAGCGAGGCCAGGTGGCCGACGGCGGCGGTCTCGCCGTCCGGGAGGCCGGCCAGCAGCGCGGGGGCCGCCACCGCCAGCATCAGCAGCCAGACCGCCCGCGACCACACCGGGCGGGCCCGGGTGGCGGCCAGCGTCAGGGCGGTGACCACGACGTAGGACGGGCCGGTGTCCATCGCGTGCGCGGCCTCGGCCGGCAGTGAGCCGTGCTCGATCCGCCACCACACCAGGCCCTCGGTGAGGGCGGTCGCCGCGACGTGGACGAGGGCCACGGAGGCCACCGCCCGGCGGGCGCCGAGCGCCCCGACCACCGCGAACAGGGACAGCGCGAACACCGGCCAGACCCAGATGGTGTCCTGCGGCACGAACACCGAGACGGTCAGCGACTCGATCGGATGGCCGTCCGGCCACAGGTGCAGATTGCCGAGGTCGGTGGACGCCCAGGTGCGCAGCGCGTGCACCCGTTCGGGCGGCAGCAGTCGCAGCACCGGCCACATCGCGGCCAGCGCGGCCACGTACCAGAACGCCGGATTGCGCGGCAGGCGCCGTATCCAGGGGCCGAGCAGAGGGCCGAGCGAGGGGCCGATCGGGGGGAGCTTGGTCGCCATGCCGGGCCTTACCGTCGGCGGAGGGCGGACGCCGACCCGCCCGCGAGCGCCGCTCCTGCGGCGAGCGCGACCGTGCCCGCCACCATCAGGCCCCGCCGGGAGCGCCAGGACAGCACCGACCACCGCGAGTTCGCGGAGAGCAGCGAGCCGACGCTCAGCCACGAGCCGATGGACAGCGCGGAGGCCGCCGAACCGGCCGAGCCGATCGACAGGAAACTGCCGACGGAGCCGACCGACAGCACCGAGCCGACCGAACCGATGGACAGCACCGACCCGACCGAGCCGATGGACAGGACGGAGTCCCCGGACGGCAGCGCCCACCCGTGCGAGAACGCCGTCACCGGGGAGGATGACGAGGAATCACTACGCTTGCTCATCCGCTGATCGTATGCCGCCGCCGGGTTGCCCGGCCCCTCGCCCGCCCGCCTCCTCGGCCGCCCTGCTCCTCAGTCGCCCAGGTGCGGCGGCAGGCCGCCGGTCGGCGCAGGGGTCGGCGGCTCGGGGGTGTTCGACAGGGGCACGTCGACCAGGGTGGCGAGGGCCGTCGGTCGGCCGCCAGCGAATTACCGGCGGCGGAGGCGTTGCCCGCCTGCACGATGCAAGGCTGTATACAGTTAAAGCCTTCGATTTGCAGGCTTCGATCCCCTGTGGAACCATAATCGCCAAGCAATGGGACGATCGAACACCGGAAAGTGAAGGATCATGTCGGACGGCGCACGCGTCATCGTCGGAGTCAGTGGCTCGTTGGGGAGCCTGACCGCTCTGCACCGGGCGGTGGGCGAGGCGCGTGACCGGGGTGCGGTGCTGGTGCCCGTGCTGGCGTGGACGCCGGCGGGCGGGGAGCACAACTACCGGCTGCGGCCCTGCCCGCCGCTGCTGCGGGCCTGGGAGGACATGGCCGCCGCCCGGCTGGAACGGGCGCTGGACGAGGCGTTCGGCGGGCTCCCGGCCGGGGTCCGGGTCGAACCGCAGGTGGTCCGCGGCCCGGCCGGGCCGGTGCTGACCGGGCTGGCCGACCGGCCGGGGGACCTGCTGGTGGTGGGCGCGGGCCGGCACGGCACTGTCCGCGGTGCGGTGCGGCGGATGCTCGGGGGCGGCTCGGTGGGCCACCACTGCCTGGCGCACGCCCGCTGCACCGTCCTCGCGGTGCCGCCGTCGGACCTCCAGGACGACCTGCGCGCGCTGCGCCGCGGCGTCGACCTGCGCGAACTCGCGGCCCTCGCCGCCGCCTGAGGCGAGGAGCCCGGGCGGGCGCCCGGGCTCCGGAGCGTCACTCGAAGCGGCTGGGGTCGCCGGCCCCCCGCCGGACGATCTCCGGCTCGCCCTCGGAGAAGTCGACCACCGTGGTGGGCACGGTGCCGCAGTCGCCGGAGTCCACCACCGCGTCCAGCACGTGGTCGAGCCGCTCCTTGATCTCCCACCCCTGGGTCATCGGCTCCTCCTCGCCGGGGAGGAGCAGGGTGCTGGAGACCAGCGGCTCGCCGAGTTCGGCGAGCAGCGCCCGGGTGACGGGGTGGTCGGGGATCCTGACGCCCACCGTCTTCTTCTTCGGGTGCATCAGGCGGCGCGGGACCTCCTTGGTGGCGGGGAGGATGAAGGTGTAGCTGCCCGGCGTCGCGGCCTTGACCGCACGGAAGACGTTGTTGTCGAGCTGGACGAACTGCCCCAGCTGCGCGAAGTCCTCGCACATCAGGGTGAAGTGGTGCCGCTCGTCGAGCCGCCGGATGGACCGGATCCGGTCGAGGCCGTCACGGTTGTCCAGCTGGCAGCCCAGCGCGAAACAGGAGTCGGTCGGGTACGCGATCAGGGCCCCGGACCGGAGACTGGCCGCCACTGTGCTGATGGTGCGCGGCTGGGGGGACTCTGGATGCACGTCGAAGTACTTCGCCATTGGCCGACCCTACGGGATCCCGGCGACCGGCGGGCGCAGCCGCGACGTCCCGCCTTCTGGCGGTGCGTCGGGGCGCGGCGTACGGTCGGTCGCCATGGCGATCGATCAGGCGCGGGCGAACCGGATCTTCCTCCCCGGGACCTATGCCGAGGGCGTGCCGTACGAGCTGTTCCACGAACTGCGCGCCGAGTCGCCGGTGTGCTGGGTGGAGGAGCCCGCGGTGGGGCCGTGGCCCGCCGGTCCCGGCTACTGGGCGGTGCTGCGGCACGCCGACGTCAAACACGTGCTGCGCACGCCCGAGCTGTTCTCCTCGCACCTGGGGGCGACCCAGATCCGCGACCCGGACTCGGCGGCCGACCTGGACCACGCCAGGACGATGATGCTCAACCAGGACCCGCCCGACCACGCCCGGTTGCGCCGCATCGTCGCGGGGGCGTTCACCCCGCGCGCCCTGCGCGAGCTGGCCGCCGGCATCGAGCGGCACGCCGCGGACGCGGTCCGGCGGGTGCGGGCGCACGGCGAGGCGGACTTCGTCCGGCTGGCCGCCGACCTCCCGGTGCGGACGCTGGCCCGGATCATGGGCGTCCCGGAGCAGGACCGGCTGCTGCTGCAGGACTGGGCGGACCGGGTGATCGGCTACCAGGACGCCGACCACGCCGACCACGCCGGCTCCGGCACGGTCGACCCGGCCACGCTCTCCGACCTCGGCCGCGCCGCGCTCGCCCACCGCCCCACGACCCGTACCGCGCCCGACGGCCGCCCGGTCAACCCCCGCTCGCGCGCCGCCCTCGCGGACATGTTCGCCTACGCCCACGGGCTCGCCGAACGCCCCCGCCCCGGCAGCGTGCTCGCCCTGATGCGCGAGGGCGGCCTCGGCCCGGCGGAGTTCGAGACGATGTTCTTCCTGTTCGCGGTCGCGGGGAACGAGACGGTCCGCAACGCCCTGCCGGGCGGTCTCTACTCCCTGCTCACCCACCCCGCGCAGTACCGGCTGCTGCTGCGGCGACCGGAGCTGACCGACTCGGCGGTCGAGGAGATGCTGCGCCACTGGCCGCCGGTGGTGGACTTCCGGCGCACCGCCACCCGGGACGTCGAACTCGGCGGTCGGCGGATCCGGCGGGGCGACAAGGTGGTGGTGTACCACGCCTCCGCCAACCGGGACGGGAGCGTGTTCCCGGACCCGGACGGCTTCGACATCACCCGGAGCCCGAACGACCACGTCAGCTTCGGCCACGGCCCGCACTTCTGCGTCGGCGCCCGGCTGGCCCGCCTGCAGATGGCGGCGATGCTGCGGCAGGTCCTCACCGGCCTGCCCGGACTGGAGCTGGTGCCCGGCCCGGCGCCCGTCCGGCTGGTGTCCAACTTCCAGAACGGCCTCAAGCGCCTGGACGTGCGGTGGAGCCGGCCGGACTGATGCCGGG
Organism: Streptomyces sp. XY431; assembly: GCF_001279805.1. Classification (NCBI taxonomy): domain Bacteria; kingdom Bacillati; phylum Actinomycetota; class Actinomycetes; order Kitasatosporales; family Streptomycetaceae; genus Streptomyces; species Streptomyces sp. XY431. Next base: position 63,415 of record NZ_LGDO01000151.1, on the reverse strand, counting down.
CGCGGCATCGGTCCGGCCGGTCCGGCCCGGGGGCGGGGCCGGCGCGGGGGGTGGGGCCGGCGTGGTTCAGCGCTGGCAGAACACCTTGGAGACGGCGGTGAACCAGCCGCTGGACTGCCGGACGTCGGAGGCGAGGCGGTAGCACTGGCTGCGCTGCCAGCCGGCTGCCTGGGCGTAGGACAGCGCCACATTGGTCGCGCTCTCGATGGCGGCGCCCATCGAACCGCCGGTCCCGCTGCCGGTGAAGGTCGCCGTCTCGGTCGCGGTGACCGCCCGGCCCGAGGTGGTGGTGAGGGCGGCGGCGCCGGTGGTGGACGCCTGGGCGGCGCCGACGCCGCCGAGGAGACAGGCCGAGGCGGCGAGGGCCACGGCGGTGACGCGCAGACGGATCGTGGACGTGCGGCTCATGGACGTGCGGATCGTGGTCGTGGGGATCGTGGACGTGCGGCTCATGGGAACTCCTCGATGACGGGGCGCGGTCGTGACGCTCGTGGAAGCGGGGCCCAGTCTTGTCGCGTGTGCCACGGCCGACCAAGGTGCTTCGGCCTCCGTCGAATCCGGACACCGGCCGGGGTCCGTCGCGTTCGGGGCAAGCCGTCCCCGTGTACGGTTCGCGCACGCTCCCTTGTCCGGGGTGGCGGGCGACGCGGCCCGGCCGCCGCACCTAGGTTCGCCGCAATCCGCACCACCACCGGCGAGCGCAGGGAGCCACGCACGTGAACTGGCTGATCCACGACTACCGCGAGGACGACCTCGCCGCCGTCGTCCATCTGATCGACAGCACCGCCGGGCTCGGGCAGGAGTCGGTGTTCTCGCTCGCCGAGTGCATCGGCGCGCTCACCGCCCGCCAGCCCGCCGTGGTCGCGGTGCACGACGGCCTGCCGATCGGGGCGGCCCTCGCCCAGGTGGCGGGCGCGGGCGAACGGGCCTGGGTGATGCGGGTGGCGATCGCCCCGGCCTGGCGCGGGCGCGGTCTGGCCAGCGCGCTGCTGCGGGAGCTGGAACGGCGGCTGGTCGAGGCCCGGGTGCGACGGATCGCCTATGTGCTGCCGGCGGAGGAGCTGCTCGGCGAGGGGCTGCGCAACGCCGGCTACGAACGGCGGCCCGCCGCCGCGTACTTCGAGAAGACCGAGCCCGCCGCTGGACCCGCCGCCGGCACCCTGGACGAACTCGGCGGGCGGGTGCTGAGCGGGGACCTGTGGGACCAGGTGGCCGGGATGACGGCCGAGAAGGAGCTGATCGAGCGGCGGGTCGTGCTGCCGCTCGCCGAACCGGAGCGCGCCGCCCGGCACGGCGTGCGGCCGCCGCGGGCGATCACCCTGTTCGGACCGCCCGGCACCGGGAAGACGACCTTCGCCCGGGCCATCGCCTCCCGTCTGGGCTGGCCGTTCGTCGAACTGCTGCCCTCCCGCCTCGCCGACGAGGGCAACCTCGCCGCCGCGCTGCGCGGCGCGTTCACCCGGATCGGCGAGCTGGAGCGGGTGCTGGTCTTCATCGACGAGGTGGAGGAGATCGCACCCGTGCGGGGCGAGCCCGGCCGGGCGGGGCCGACGCACGGGGTGACCAACGAACTGCTCAAGCTGATCCCCGGGTTCCGGGAACGGGACGGCCGGCTGCTGGTCTGCGCCACCAACTCGGTCCGCTCGCTCGACCCGGCGTTCCTGCGCACCGGCCGGTTCGACTACGTCATCCCGATCGGCACCCCCGACCCGGACGCCAGGGCCGCGATCTGGGCGCGCTACGCGCTCGGCACCGACCGGGTGGACGTGGACGTCCCCGCGCTGGTCGCCGCGAGCGAGCACTTCTCGCCCGCCGACATCGAGCACGCCGCGCGCCTCGCCGCCCAGACCGCCTTCGAGCGCGACGACGCGGTGCCGGGTGCGACCACCGCGGACCACCTCGCCGGGATCGGCGCGTGCCGCCCGACGGTGACGGCCGCCATGGTGGGGGCGTTCCGGGCCGACATCGGGGCGCACGCCCGGCTGTGACCGTGAGGCCCGCCGGCCACCGCCGGACGGGAGGGGGTCAGCCGAGCGGGTGGTCGCGGCGGACGGCGTCGATACAGGTGTCCCGGGAGACCGGGCCGCCGAAGCGGAGGCGGTCGTAGGCGGTGAACGGCGGTTCCAGGGCGTCGAGTTCGTCGACCAGGGCGTGCAGGGCGAGCAGGTCGGACGGGTCGGACAGCCGGTCGGAGGGTCCGGCGGTGGCGGGGCGGCCGAGGGCCTCGGTGATGCCCCGGACGAGTTCCGCCTTGCGGCGCATGGTGACCGGGTGGAGGCGGTGCAGACAGACGTTCTGGCCGCTGAGGTACGACTCGTACTCCTCCGCGCCCTCCTCGCGGTCCTCCCAGTGGCCCCGGAACCAGTCCGGCAGCTTCTCCAACCCGCCCGCCTCGTCGACCAGTTCGAGGAGGTCGGGGGCGACCATCTCGGTGCCGTCGGAGCGCAGGTAGCCGGGCAGCGGGAGGCGCCCGGCGAGCATGAGGCCGCGGACCTCGTCCGGGTCCCGGCCGTGGCGGGCGCAGAGCGGCTCCAGCGGGGCGAACTGCCGGTCGACATAGGCGTCGTCGGCCTCGGTCATCGGGTGCTCGCCGTTGACGTCGAGGTAGCGCCGGGCGAGCCGCGCCCGCGCCGTACTGCCGGTCTCCATGCCGCCGGTCTCAGCCGTGCCGCTCTCCGTCATGCCGGGCCTTCCTTCGGACGCCGTGGTGTCCCCGCCGCGCCGGGTCAGCCGGCCTCGACCGCAGCGGCCCCTTCACCGGAATCGGCCCGGCTGTCGCTGTCGCTGCCGTTCGGGGCGGCCCCGGGGCCGGGGTCGATGCGCACCACCGGGGAGAACGCGGTGCCGAGGAACACTACCGCCTGCACCACGGCCGCGCACACGAAGAGCGTACGGGTGGGGGAGGAGCCGGAGACCAGCCGGCCGCCGAGCACCGCGCCGAGCGGGATGGTCGCGTAGGCGGCGGCCCGGCTGACCGACACCACCCGGCCGATCACCTCGGAGGGCACCACCTTCTGCCGGGCGGTGAACCAGCTGACGATCACCAGCGAGGTGGCGACGCCCTCCACGCCCCAGGCGATCAGCACCGCCCACCAGGTGGGCACCAGGGCCGGCAGGACCATGGTCGCCCCCGACAGGCCCATGCCGAACGCCAGCAGCGGGCCCAGACGGTAGCGGTCCGTCAGGCGCGGTGCGAGCACCCCGCCCAGCACGGCGCCGAGGCCCTGGGCGCCGAGGACGAGGCCGAGCACGACCTTCGGCTTCTCCTCGACCTCCAGGACGAGGTAGAAGAGGCTGCCCTCGACCGTCCAGGCGGCGAGGTTGGACAGGGCCATCAGCACGGTGCCCCAGAGCACCGCCCGCATGGTCCGCAGGGCCCGCAGGCCGTCGGCGAAGTCCTTGGCGATCCGGGCGGCCGTGGTCGGCCCCGCGGCGGGGGCGGGGGTGGTGGAGATGGCGGCGATCAGCAGGGCGGAGGCCCCGAAGGAGAGCGCGTTGACCAGCGCGGAGACCGGGACGCCCAGCGCCGCGACGGCGGTGATGCCGGCCACCGGGCCGATGAAGCCGAGCGCGCTGTCGACCGTCTGGGTCCAGGAGTTGACCCGGGCGAGCCGCTGCTCGGGCACCACGTCGACCAGGAAGCCCTGGAACGCCGGGAAGTAGAACGGGCGGACGCAGGCGAGCAGGAACGCACAGAGGTAGATCGCGGCCAGCGGCGGACGGTCGAGCGTCGCCAGCGCGGTGACGGCGAGTGCCAGCACGGCGGAGGAGAGGTCGCAGAGAATCATCACCCGGCGGCGGTCGAACCGGTCCGCGATGACGCCCGCGAAGAGTCCGATCACAATGTACGGAATGAACTCGATCGCGTAGGCGAGGGCGGTCGAGGTGGCCGAGCCGGTGATTTTCAGGACGAGGACCGGAATGGCCAGCCGGTAGATCCAGTCACCGATCCCGGAGACCAGGAATGCGGCGCGCAGGCGGATGTCCGCCGGGCCCGGGGTCGGACGTTCCTCGATCGGCTTCGCGGTGGGCACCGGCGTTCTCCTATGCACTTTTTTCGATGGTGGATCGACGACGGGTCGGTGGTGGAGCGATGGTGGACCCGGTGGAAAGCAAAAGGTGCTCCGGAACGGTTCCGGCGGAGCGCCGAAATCCCGGCGGGCGCCGTCGGTACGGCGTTCCCACCGGGTTTCCGGCCGGTCGCGGGCCGTGGGTCCGCGGGTCGCGGGGTCAGAAGGGGAGCTCCTCCCGGTCGACCCGGGTCAGCCACTCGGCGCCGGCGGCGGGCCGGGCGTCGCGGCAGACGGCGCAGTCGGGGTCGCGGGTCCAGGTCTCGGCCTGGCGCACCCGGGGGTTGTGGAAGGTCTGCTCCAGCAGCCGGCCCACCGCGAGCGGCGGGCAGACCCGGGAGGCCAGCCGGACCATCTCGGAGACCATGTGGGCGGCGGCGACCACCACCAGCCCGTTGAAGGCGGCGGTGTCCTCGCCGTAGGCGCTGCCCTCGCGGTCGATGTCGTCGAGGACGTCCAGCACCATCCGCGAGGTCGGGTCGTCCCGGCGGACCTGCCCGTACCAGCACTCCACGCAGCCGCTGACGCCCGGCACCATCGTGTAGTGGATGGCCCGCTGGGTGTCGACGCCGCCGCCGATCAGGGTGGTCCCGGCCCGGACGCAGCCCTCGTTGAGCCAGTGCGCGACGTGCACCTTGGGGCGGTCGACCACGGCGATCACGATGTCCCGGTCGTGCACCACCGCGTAGACGTCGTCGGCGGACATCAGCTTGGCCTCGACCGCGTCGACCCGCACCCGGCTGTTGAGCCGGCGGGCCCGCTCGGCGGCGACATGGACCTTGGTGCGGCCGACGTCCGGCTCGCCGTAGATGATCTGGCGGTTGAAGTTGGAGACCTCGATCTTGTCGAAGTCGACGATCCGGATGTCCGTGAAGCCGATCGCGACCAGGTCGATCAGGGTGTGCGAGCCGATGCCGCCGACGCCGAGCACGGCCACCCGGGCGTCGCGGATGCGGCGCTGGAACTCGTACTTGGAGGTCCCCAGGGAGGCGTAGGTCTCGAAGAAGCCCAGGTTGTTGGACCAGCGCTCGCGGGCGGCGGCGTCGAAGTCCTCGCCCCGGTCGGCGGTGTCCTGCACCAGGCCGCTCGCGTCCAGGTCGTCGACGGCCTCGCGCACGTCCTCGGCGGTGAGGTCGGGGTAGTCGGCGCTGAGCTCGCGGTGGACGGCGTCCAGGTCGCGGCTGCCGTCCAGGAGCTGGAGCAGCCTCAGCACGCGGCCGTCGGTGTCCTCCAGCGAGGTCAGCTCGCCGCCGAGGCGGAAGTGGACCGAGCCGTCGGAAACGAAGTAGGGGATGCTCGTCTTGAGCGCGGGACGTGCCACGAATACCCCTCGGGGACTGGGCGGCGGAAATCATGGAATACCGGGTCCGGGAATTCGTGGAGGAGTTCCGGACGGGTGCGGCGGGGCGTCGTTGCGAAGGAAGCCCCGCCGCATTTCAGGCTCAGCCCTTGGCGGTGCTGGCGGCGCTGCTGTAGCGCTTGGTGGACTTCTTGATCATTGGAATCACCTCCCCCCTCCGATCGGACTCCATGCTATTCATCGCGGAACTTCCCGGACAAGATGTCAGAACACCTTTTTCGCGGGGGGATCTTCGTTCTCGGCGGAGTGGACGGAAAGTCCCAGGTATTCGGCCTGGAAAGCCAGCACATCGGCGAAATAGGCGAGCCGCCCGGTGCGGGCGCGGGCCCCGTGCCCGACGCCGGCCTCCTGACGGAGCAGCACCGGGCGGCCCGAGGAGGTGGCCCGCTGCAGCGCGGCGCACATCTTCCGGGCGTGCAGCGGGTCGACCCTGGCGTCGTCCTCGAACGCGGTCAGCAGTACGGCCGGGTAGGCGGTGCCGGCCTTCACGTGGTGGTACGGCGAGTAGCCGAGCAGCCAGCCGAGCTCCTCCGGGTCCTCCCGGGTGCCGAACTCGTCGGTCCAGTAGGGGCCGTAGCCGGTCAGCTCGTAGCGGGCCATGTCGAGCGGGGCGGCGGTGGCCGCCACCGCGGCGAACAGCTCGGGGCACTGGGTCGTCGCCGCGCCGACCAGGAGGCCGCCGGCGCTCTGGCCGAACGCGCCGAGCCCGCCGGGCGGACACAGCCCCCGGTCGTGCAGCGCACGGGCGGCGGCCAGGAAGTCGTCGATGCCGTTCTGCTTGTGCTCGCGCATCCCGGCGCGGTGCCAGCCCTCGCCGTGCTCGCCGCCGCCGCGCACCCGGGCCACCGCGAACTGGCCGCCCAGACCGGCCCAGGCGAGCGCCGCCGCGTAGTAGTCGGCGACCTGGGGTTCGCCGAAGGCGCCGTAGCCCTGGAGAACGGTCGGCAGCGGGCCGGTCGGGCGGTCGGCGGGCCGGGTGAGCAGCACCGTCACCTCGGTGCCGTCCGCGGCGGCGCAGCGCAGTTCGGAGACCAGCACGGCGGGGACGTCCGGGGTGCCCGGTGCCCGCCACACCCCGGTCGTGCCGCGACGGGCGTCGTAGTGGTGGACGGTCTCCGGGGTGGTGGGGTCGGAGTAGCTGAACCAGGCCTCGTGGCCGCCCTGACGGAAGGTGAGATCGGTGACGACGCCGGTGCCGGGCAGTGGGAGCGTGCCGAGCGGTTCGCCGGTGCGCAGGTCGTGCCGGGTGATCCGGCCGTGCCCGCCGGCCGAGCGGAGCACCAGCAGCAGCGGGACCGGCAGCGCGGGGTCGTCGAGTACGGCGAAGGACTCCAGCACCTCGTGCTCGTGCTGCGGGACGAGGGTGCGCGGCCGCTCCGGCGCCGCCGGGTCCAGGACCAGGATCCGGCCCCGGTCCGCGTCGAGGTCGGTGAGCACGTACAGCAGGCCGTCGGCGGCGGGCCAGGGGGAGCTCCAGCCGCCGTGCAGGGCGGTCAGCGGGCGCCAGTCGGGCTTCTCCGGGGTGCCGAGGGCCAGGTCGGCGATCCGGATGCGGTTGCCGCTGGAGAGCCCGTCGGCGGTGGCGGTCACCAGCAGCCGGCCGTCCGCGCCGAGCAGGACGTCCAGCTCGGGGGCGGCTCCGTCGCCGTCGCCGTCGCCGTCGCCGTCGTCGGTGTCGTGGTCGGGTTCGTCGGCGGGCGCTGCGGCGCCGGGGACTTCGGTGTCGTCCGCCGGGTGCTCGCCGATCCGGTGCAGGTACAGCCGGGCGCCACCGCTGCCGGCCACGCCGCCGCGTACGTGGTAGAAGGCGTCCGGCCCGCCCGACCAGGCGACGTTGCCGTACGGGCAGCCGGTGATCGGCCCGTCCACCGTGCGGCCGGTGGACACCTCCAGCACCCGCAGGGTGTACTCCTCGGCGCCGCCCTCGGCGGTCTGCACGGCGACCAGCGCGCCGGTCGGGTCGGGTGTCCAACCGCCCAGCACGGTACGGCCGGTGGGGTCGTGGCGCTGCGGGTCGAACAGGATCCTGCGGGCGCCGGAGGAGTCGGTGACCGCCAGCGCGGGGTGCTCGTCCGCGGGCCCGCGGACCGTGAAGAAGGCCAGGCTGCCCGCGAGTTGGGGCGAGGTCAGATGCTCGAAGGCGGTCAGCCGGGTCATCGCGGACCGGAACGCGTCCACCGCCGGCCAATCGTCGCGCAGCCGGTCGAACAGCCGCCGCTGGCCGGCCGACCACTCCCGGGTCACGGGGGCGTCGGCGTCCTCCAGGGCTCGGTACGGGTCCGGGACGTCGCGCCCGCCCAGCCGGTCGACGGTGTCGCCGGGTGCGACGTGCGGGTATTCCGGCCGCCCGGCCGGGTCGATCGGCAGCATGGCCCCCTCCAACCGGCGTGCGGACGGAACGGAGATCGCCACTCGGGGGCGGTCCGCGGGCCGGCCGCCGTCGAGAGCGCCGACATCCTAGCGACGGTTTCCGCGTACTCGTCAATGGCCTTGTCGTGAACGGTGTTCCGGCCGAACGGCAGGCCGGGACGGGCCCCGTCGAGCGGTGCACACGCACCAACGGTGCGGGCCTGGGAGTTCGGCCGGCGGGCGGTGGCGGAGCCCGGGCCGTCGGGAGCCGGACGAGAATTCGCGACGAACGCGTGTCCGTGTTCCCGCCGCCGGCGGGGGCCGGTGACAGGTCGTCGACGACCTGTCGGGCGGGGCGTCCGCGCCGTAGCGGGCCTGACGGGGGATCCGCTAGAGTCCCCCCGCCCATCATCAAGATCATCGGGGGATACCTTGCCGTCCGAGGCAACGAAGGGGCGCGGCGGTGCGAACGCACTCGGCTGGGCGCTCACCATCGGCCTGAACGTCGTCGCGCCGATCATCACCTACAACCAGCTCACCGGCCACGGCTACGGCGAGTTCACCGCGCTGGTGATCTCGGCCGTCTGGCCCGCCGTCGATCTGGGGATCCACCTGGCGTGGAAGCGGCAGGTGGACGAGTTCGCGGCGGTGTCCCTGCTGTTCCTCGGGCTGACCGTCGTGGTCACCCTGGCCGGGCCCGCCGACGCGCACTTCCTGCTGGTCAAGGACTCGGTGATCACGGGCCTGTTCGGAGTGATCTGCCTGGCCAGTCTGGCCGCGCCCCGGCCGCTGATGTTCTACTTCGGCCGCAAGTTCGCCACCGACGGCTCGGCCGGGTCGCTGGAGCGCTGGGAGGGGCTCTGGGCGCTGCCCGGGTTCCGCCGGGTCCAGCGCAACCTGACCATCGGCTGGGGAGTGGCCTACGTGCTGGAGGCCGGGCTGCGGGTCGGGCTCTCGTACGTGCTCGACACCGACGCGATGCAGGCGCTGAACACGGTGCTGTCGCTGGGGGTGACCGCGCTGCTGATCACCTGGACGATCGCCTACGCCAAGCGGGCCCGGGCCCGGGGCGCGGCCGCCGGGGCGGAGCGGGAAGCGGCGGAGCGGGCCGAGGGGGCGACCGTCTGACCCGGCGGCCGGACGACGCCGTCGCAGCACCACTCGACCCCGCCGGCGCGCCTTCGGCGGGGTCGAGTCGTGGTGCGGTGCGGTGCGGGCGGGTCAGACCGCCGGGGCGGCGACCGGCGCGCGCTCGGCGGCCGGTGCCGCCGGGGCGAGGGCCCGGTCGGCCAGGGTGCCGAAGAGCAGGGCGAACCCCGTCCACAGCACCACCTGGAGGCCGATCGAGGCGAGCCGGAAGTCCCACAGCAGGGCGGCCGGGAAGCCGTCCGGAATCGCGTCGTCGTTGGGCGGCAGGACGAAGGCCAGTACGGCCATCACCACGGCGTAGCCGAGGCCGGCCGCGACGGTGGCGTTCCAGGTGCCCAGGCGCGGGGCCAGGCGCTTGCCGAGGATCACCGCGGCGACGCCGATCAGCACGCTGAGCGCGATCATCAGGAAGAACAGCGCGGTGCGCTTCCCGATGGTGTCCGGATTGCCGACCGCCGGCGGGTTCGCCGGGTACTTGAGGAACGGCACGAAGTAGACGGTGACGAAGGCCGCGCCCGCGACCAGCGCGGCGGTGGCCCGGGGGCCGAACCGGCCGACCCGGCCGAGGGCGAAGCAGAACGCCAGCGCGGCGATCCCGCCGACCGCGACGCCGTACACCAGCACACCGGTGGCGAGACCGGCGGTGGACTGGACGTCCCGGCTGACCAGTTCCTCCTCCTCGCCCCCGGCGTCGGCGGTCCCGTGCTCGTGCGCGGTCGCGTCCTCGGTGCCCCCGGCCGCGGCCGCGGAGCCGCCGCCGTGGTCGTGGTGCCCGGCCGGGGCGGAGTGGGCCTGCTCCTGGGCGATGGAGTCCGAGACGGGGCCCTCGCCGACGGTGTAGGCGAAGACGAAGGCCACCAGCCCGGCTATCAGGCCGGCCAGCAGGCCGCGCAGCAGGAGTCTGCCCACGGTGCCGGACGGCATGGTTGCGGAGTTGCTCATCGGTGCGTGTTCTCCGGGATCAGTGGCAGGGGAAGCCGAGCAGGTGCCGACCGTCGTGCACCCATTCGTGCACCGTCGCACCGGAGAAGACCGAGGTGGCGCCCTGCTCGGCGCCGACGAAGTAGAGCAGGACCAGCATCAGGGTGCCGAGGAACAGCGCCCACGGCAGGATCGCGCGGATCGGCAGCGATGCGGGGGCGGAGCCGGCCGAGGGCAGGCTGGGGGACAAGACGGACTGGGCCATGGCAGGACCTCCTGGGGGAAACACGCGTCCCGTTCGGTGGAGCTCGGACGACGGCCATCGGGTCTGACTTGCCGGGCCCCGCCGTTGCGTGAGGTGGCCTGGTCCGGCATACAGTGGCGCGACCGTGCCGGATTCACACCGGACTTCCGTCTCGCCGTCGTCTTCTGTTGTCGGGGGAGACCGTAGCGCCCGGTGCCGACGGCGCCAAGGGCGCGCACGGAATCGTTGTCGTGGCGCGACCTGCGGATTCGCGCGCCGGGAGGGCACGGAGCACGGTGCTCCGAGGGCCCCCAAGGGTGACAGGTGTACGAAGGGGGAAAACACGTGACGGTACGGGTGATCTTCGTCTCCCCGGCGATCGGACCCGAGCTGCGGCAGGCACGGTTCGCCGACGAAGCCTCCGCGTACGGGGGTGACGCGGCGGGCGGCCTCGACGTCGCGGACGGCGGGGACGCGCTGGACGAGGCCGGGGTGCGTGCGGCCCGCGCCCTCCGGGCGGACCTCCCGGTGGCGTCCCACCGCTTCCGCTCGCCCTCGGCCCGCTGCCGCCGCACGGCCGAGGAGCTCGGGCTCGCGGACGCGGTCGCCGAGCCCGCGCTGCGCGGCTGCGCGACCGGGCGCTGGCGCGGGCGGACCCTCGACGCGGTGGCCGCCGAGGAGCCGGAGGCGGTGATGGCCTGGCTCGCCGACCCGGCCGCCGCCCCGCACGGGGGCGAGTCGGTGCGGCAGCTGTGCGCCCGGGCCGCCGGGTGGCTGGACGGCACGGCGGCCGGGCTCACCGGCCGGGTCCTGGTGGTCGCCGAGCCGGACGCCGTCCGGGCCGCGGCCGTGCACGCGCTCGGCGTCCCCGACCTGGCCTTCCGGCGCCTGGACGTGCCCCCGCTGGCGGTGGTCGAACTGACCGGCCGGGCGGGCCGCTGGAACCTCCGGCTCGGTTAGGGGTTGTCTGACGATTCGCGCGCGCGGCGGGAATTGTCAGACAACCCCTACGGCTTGCCCAGGTCGAGCCGCCAGTCGTTGCAGCGGATCGGGTGGCCCGGCGGGTACTCGAAGTCCTGCGGCCCCAGGAGTTCGAAGCCCGCCCCCCGGCAGACCGCGTTCGACGCCGGATGGTCCACCGAGGGGAAGGCGTGCAGGTGGCGGTGCAGGCCCTCGGCCCGGGCCTGCTCCGCCACCGCGCGGGCCGCGGCCGTGGCCACACCCCGGCCCTGGAAGGCCGGCAGCACGGCCCAGCCCGTCTCGTACACCTGCTCGCCGGCCCACTCGCGGTCCCAGAAGCCGATGGCCCCGGCCGTCGCCTCCGCCGCCCCCGTCTGCGGCAGCACGATCCGGAACATCCTCCCCGCGCGGGTGCGGTCGGCGGTCAGGTCGACGTACCGGCGGTGGCGGCGGGCGAGGGCCTCCTCGGATTCCGGGCCGCCGAGATGGGTCATCAGCTCCGGCGCATTGAGGGCGCGCAGCAGCTCGGCGTCGCCCTCGGACCAGGGCTCCAGGCGTACGGCGGGGGTGCGGTCGTCGTCCATGGCCGTACGGTAGCGGCCGCCTCTGACAAACGGCCCCCGGTACCGGTGGTGGCCGCCCGGTCAGGAGGCGGGGGAGAGGCGTACCGGGAGGGCGCGCAGGGCGTTCACGATGAAGGACTCCTGGTGCCGCAGCTCCTCCGCCGCCACCGCCAGCTCGACCTCGGGGTAGGCCCCGAACAGCGCGGTCAGGGCCTCCTCCGCCTCCAGCACGCCGAGCGCGGCGCCCAGGCAGTAGTGGCGTCCGTACCCGAAGGCCAGGCTGGCCTTGTCGGGCCGGGTGAGGTCGAAGACGTCCGGCCGGTCGGGGTGCAGCTCCGGGTCCCGACCGCTCGCCCCGTAGGCGATCAGGACCGGTTCGCCGGTGCGGATCAGCACGCCCTCGCCGAGGTCGATGTCCTCGGCGGCGAAGTGCAGCGGCAGGTGCATCACCGGCGCTTCGAGGCGCAGCGCCTCCTCGATGGCGTCCCGCCAGGTCGCCGAGCCGTCCCGGACCAGCGCGAGCTGCTCGGGGTGGGTGAGCAGCAGGGCCGCGGTGTGGTCGATCAGGTTGACGGTGGTCTCGGAGCCGGCGCCGATCATCAGGATCAGGGTGGACACCAGCTCCTGCTCGCTCAGCCGGGTGCCGGCGGCGTCCCGGGTCGCGATCAGCTCGCTGGTCATGTCGTCGCCGGGCGTCTCCCGCTTGGTGGCCACCAGGCGCGCCATCGCGGCGAACAGGTCGTCGAGCACGGCCTTGGCCCGTTCGGGGGAGGCGCCGGTCTCCAGGACGCCGTCGACCACCCGCCGCACCTCGGGGCGCTGCTCCTCGGGGACGCCGAAGAGGTCGCAGATCAGGGTGGTCGGCAGCGGGTAGGAGAGCCGGGCGTGCAGGTCGACCGGCTCGCCGGGCGCGGTGGCGCGCAGCCCGTCGAGCAGCGCGGCGACGATCGCGCGCACCCGGGGCCGCAGGGCCTCCACCCGGCGGGGGCCGAAGGCGGGGGCGGTCAGGGTGCGCAGCCGGTGGTGGTCCTCGCCGTCGCTGGTGAACATGCTCTCCACCGCGACCCAGCTGGCCAGCGGCCAGTCCGGGCCGACCCGGCCGTCGATCCACTCGGGCCAGTGGCGGCGGGCGTTCTTGACGATGCGGCTGTCGGAGAGGAGCTGCCGGGCGACCTCGGCGCGGGTCACCGACCAGGCGAGGACCTTGCCGGGGAGTTCGACCCGGACGGCCGGGCCGTGGGTGCGCAGGTGGGCGGCTTCGGCGTGCAGGTCGGCGGCGTGGGGGTCGAGGACGTGGGTGAACGGGCAGCGGGGTTCCACGGGCCCTCCTTGGTCGGGGAGCGGCGGGCCGGACGATCGGCCGGTTGTGACCGTACGGCGGGTGCGGTGGCGGGGAAAGGGCGCCCGGCGGCGTTCCGGGTGCCCCGGCGGCGCGCCCGCGCACGGTGCGGAGCGCGCGGAGCGGCGCACGGCGGCGGACCCGCGGGCGTCACCGGGGCCGGGGCCGCGGGCGTCACCGGGGCCGGGCCCGCGGGCGTCACCGGGGCCGGGCCCGCGGGCATCCTTATGACAACAGCATTGACGTGTCTCGAAGCCGCCGGTTTCATGGCTCGCACTTCACCCCCACCCCCACACCCCCCCACCAGCAAGGCGGTGATCCCTTGGCATCGACGGCGAAGGTCATGGGCAGCGGTCCGAGAGCGGACAGCAGCGGCCCCCAGGACTCCATGCCCCGCTCCCTCGGCCTTCTCGACGGGGCGGCGATCGCCGCCTCCAGTACCGCCGCGACCAGCAGTATCGGCATCGGCCTCGGCCTGATGGCCGGCGTCGTCGGGCTCCACCTCCCCGCGATCATGCTGCTGGCGTTCCTCCCCGTGCTGGCCATCGCCGGCGGCTACGGGCGGCTGAACCGCTCGGAGCCGGACGCCGGCAGCAGTTACAGCTGGGTGGGCCGCACGCTCAACCCCTGGCTCGGCTTCCTCACCGGCTGGGTGAACACCGTCGGCACCGTGGTGTTCATGGCCTACACCACGACCGTGACCGGCTCCTCGATCGTCCAGCTGCTCGACGAGGCGCACGTGCGCAGCGTCGCCGGGCTGCGGCTGGACGCCGACTCGACCGTGCAGTGCACCCTGATCGGCCTGGTCGTCCTGGTCGCCGCCGCGCTGGTCGCGGTGCGCGGGCTCGGCCTGGCGGCGCGGCTGCAGAAGGCGCTGCTGGTGTTCGAGTACGCCGTCCTGCTCGGCTTCTGCGGCTACGGGCTGTTCGCGGGCGACCAGCCGTTCTCGCTCGACTGGTTCAACCCGCTCGCGATCCCCTCCTTCGACGCGGTGGCCCAGGGCATGGTGCTCGCGGTGTTCTGCTACTGGGGCTTCGAGTCGGTGTTCAGCGTCGGCGAGGAGGTGCACGACCCCCGGGACGCCTCCCGCGCCGGCACCCTCGCCCTGGTCGTGATGCTGCTGCTGTTCCTGCTCGCCGGCACGGCCTTCCAGCGGGTGCTGCCGCTGGACGAGCTGGCGGACAACGGCGCGCACGGCCTCACCTACTTCGGTGCGCGGCTCGCCGACCAGCCACTGGCCGCGCTGCCGCTGATCGCGCTGATGTTCTCCGCGGTGGCCTCGCTGCAGTCCTCGGTGATCCCCACCGCCCGCGGGCTGTTCGCGATGGGCCGGGACGGCGTGCTCGGCCCGGTCTGGACCAAGCTGCACCCCAAGCACCGCACGCCCGCGGTCGGCACCCTGCTGATCACCGCGGTCGCGGTGGTGCTGGCGCTGTGCTCGATCGTCATCCCGACCGTCAACGACCTCATCTCGGCGGCCGTCAACGCGATCGGCATCATCGTCGCCCTCTACTACGCGCTCACCGCGGTCGCGGCCGCCGTCCGGTTCCGCCACCTGCTGCGCACCGACCTGGTGGAGGGGCTGCGCGCGGTGGTCGGCCCGCTGCTCGGCGCGGCGGTCCTGCTGGTCGTCGGCGGCTACCTCACCTGGACCTTCTACGACTCCACCGACCACTTCGAACTCTCCGCCGACAACGGCTGGTTCGAGCTCACCGTCGTGGTACTGATGATCGTCACCGGTCTGCCGGCGGCGGCCTGGGCGCGCTGGCGGCGCCGCTCGGCGTACTTCCTCGGCGAGGCCGCGGGTACGCCCGAGAAGGCCTGAGGACGACCGAGGGCGCGGGCCCGGTGCACCCCCACGCACCCGGCCCGCGCCCGACCCGCCGCACGGGGGCACACCGCACGGGGTACACGGCACTCAGCAGTCAGCACCTCGCGCTCAGCACCTCGCGCTCAGCACCTCGCACTCGGCACCCAGCACCTCGTACACCCGCACCACCCGAGAACGGAGCACCACCCATGACCAAGGCCGATCTGGTCTTCAGCCGCGGCCCCGTGCACACCGGCGACGCCGCCCGCACCCGGGCGACCGGTCTGGCCGTCACCGGCGGACGGATTACCGCCGTCGGCCACGACGAGGTCCGGGACCTGATCGGCCCGGACACCGAGGTCGTCGACCTCACCGGCAAGCTGCTCCTGCCGGGCTTCCAGGACGCGCACATCCACGCCGTCTTCGGCGGCACCGAGCTGGCCGTCTGCGACCTCACCGGCACCGTCGGCGTGGCCGACTACCTGGAGCGGATCCGCGCCTACGCCGACGCCAACCCCGACCAGGAGTGGATCACCGGCAGCGGCTGGTCGATGGAGAGCTTCGAGGGCGGCCTGCCGACCCGGCAACTGCTCGACTCCGTCGTCCCGGACCGTCCGGTCTACCTCACCAACCGCGACCACCACGGCGCCTGGGCCAACACCCGGGCGCTGGAGCTCGCCGGCGTCGACCGCGACACTCCCGACCCGGCGGACGGCCGGATCGAGCGCGAGGCCGACGGCACCCCGAGCGGCGTGCTCCAGGAGGGCGCCACCGGCCTGGTGGCCCGGCTGGTGCCGCCGATCACCGCCGCCGACCGGCTGGAGGGGCTGCTGCGGGCGCAGCGGCTGCTGCACTCGCTCGGCATCACCGGCTGGCAGGACGCGCTGCTCGGCGAGTTCAACGGCCAGCCGGACCCGTCCGACGCCTACCTGACCGCCGCGCGCTCCGGCGCGCTGACCGCCCGGGTGAACGGCGCGCTCTGGTGGGAGCGCGAGCGGGGCGCCGAGCAGATCGCCGAACTCGTCGAGCGCCGCGCCGACTCGGCCCAGGGCAGGTTCCGGGCCGGCTCGGTGAAGATCATGCAGGACGGCATCGCGGAGAACTTCACCGCCGCGATGACCAGCCCCTACCTGGACGGCTGCGGCTGCGCCACCGCCAACTCCGGCCTCAGCTTCGTCGATCCGCTCGCCCTGCGCGAGTACGTCACCGAACTCGACGCGCTGGACTTCCAGGTGCACTTCCACGCGCTCGGCGACCGGGCGGTGCGCGAGGCACTGGACGCGGTCGAGGCCGCCCGCGCCGCCAACGGCCGGCGCGACACCCGGCACCACCTCGCCCACCTCCAGGTGGTCCACCCGGACGACCTGCCCCGGTTCGCCCGGCTCGGCGCCATCGCCAACATCCAGCCGCTGTGGGCGGCGCACGAGCCGCAGATGGACGAGCTGACCATCCCCTTCCTCGGCCCGGAGCGCGCCTCCTGGCAGTACCCGTTCGGCGCGCTGCTGCGGGCCGGGGCCACCCTGGCGGCGGGCAGCGACTGGCCGGTGAGCAGCCCGGACCCGCTGGCCGGTCTGCACGTCGCGGTCAACCGGCGGGAGCCGGAGGCCGAGGACGACCGGGTGTTCCTGCCCGAGCAGCGGCTCGACCTGGCCTCCGCGATCGCCGCCTACACGGCGGGCACCGCCCATGTGAACGGGCACGACGACGCCGGGGTGCTCGCGCCCGGCCTGCTGGCCGACCTGGTCGTCCTGGACCGCGACATCCTCACCGGCCCGCCCGAGGAGATCGCGTCGGCCCGGGTGCTGCGCACCTACGTCGGGGGCGAGCTGGTCCACGCCGCCGACTGACGCCGCGTCAACTGCCCTCCGGGCCCCGGGGTGCTCCCCGGGGCCCGGCGCGTTCCCGGCGGTGCGTGCTCCGACGCGCCCGAACGGTGAGGGGCCCTGGACTTACTAGGACGTCCAACTATATGGTCGGAACAGGTCCGCGGTGTCAGGGAAGCCGGTGTGAGTCCGGCACGGTCCCGCCACTGTGACCGGGGAGTTCGTCCCCGCAGGAGTTCGGCCACTGGCAGCCAGCCGGGAAGGCCCGGGGGCGCGCGTCGATCCGGGAGTCAGGATACCGGCCGCGGACGGTCCGTGTTTTCCACGAGGATGGAGACGACACGCATGATTCCGGGCTGCTCCCGTTCCACCGCCCCCGGCTGTGCCGTGCCGACGAGCCCCGGGGCGCACCAGCGCTGACGGTTCGTCAGCCGCCGCCGTCCTGCCGCCGGGCGCACCACCGTGCGCCCGCGCACCGGCGCGGCCTCCACTCCTCCTCTCCCATCCTGACGAGAGAAGGAACCAATGGTCACCGACCCGACCACCCCTGACCCGATCGTCCCCGAGCTCACTGTTCCCGAGCTGACCCACTTCGTCGGCGGCAAGCGCACCGCCGGGACCTCCGGCCGCTTCGGCGACGTCCACGACCCCAACACCGGGCGCGTCCAGGCCCGGGTGCCGCTGGCGAGCCGCGCCGAGGTCGAGGCCGTGATCGCCGACGCGGCGCAGGCCCAGCCCGCGTGGGCGGCCTGGAACCCGCAGCGCCGGGCCCGGGTGCTGCTGCGCTTCCTCCAACTCGTCGAGCAGGAGCGGGACTCGCTCGCCCGGCTGCTCTCCGCCGAGCACGGCAAGACCGTCGCCGACGCCCACGGCGACCTGCAGCGCGGCCTGGAGGTGGTCGAGTTCGCGGCCGGGATCCCGCACCTGCTCAAGGGCGAGTTCACCGACAACGCCGGCACCGGCATCGACGTGTACTCGATGCGCCAGCCGCTCGGCGTGGTCGCCGGCATCACCCCGTTCAACTTCCCGGCGATGATCCCGCTCTGGAAGGCCGCGCCCGCGCTGGCCTGCGGCAACGCCTTCGTCCTCAAGCCCTCCGAACGCGACCCCTCGGTGCCGCTGCGGCTCGCCGAACTGTTCCTGGAGGCCGGACTGCCGCCCGGCGTGCTGAACGTGGTCAACGGCGGCAAGGAGGCCGTCGACACCCTGCTGGAGGACCCCCGGGTGCAGGCGGTCGGCTTCGTCGGCTCCACCCCGATCGCCCAGTACGTCTACGCGACCGCGGCCGCCCACGGCAAGCGCGCCCAGTGCTTCGGCGGTGCCAAGAACCACATGATCGTGATGCCCGACGCCGACCTCGACCAGGCGGCGGACGCGCTGGTCGGCGCCGGCTACGGCTCGGCGGGCGAGCGCTGCATGGCGATCTCGGTGGCCGTCCCGGTCGGCGAGGAGACCGCCGACGCCCTGGTGGCCAAGCTGGTCGAGCGGATCGGCGCGCTCAAGGTCGGCCGCTCGGACGACCCGGCGGCGGACTTCGGTCCGCTGGTCGGCCGGGACGCGCTGGAGCGGGTCCGCGGCTACCTGGATCTCGGGGTCGAGGAGGGCGCCGAACTCGTCGTCGACGGGCGCGACTTCCGGCTGGAGGGCCACGAGGAGGGTTTCTTCCTCGGCCCCTCGCTGTTCGACCGGGTGACGCCGGGGATGCGGATCCACCGCGAGGAGATCTTCGGCCCGGTGCTGAGCGTGGTCCGCGCCGCCGACTACGAGGAGGCCCTGCGCCTGCCCAGCGAGCACGAGTTCGGCAACGGCGTGGCCATCTACACCCGCGACGGCGACACCGCCCGCGACTTCACCCGCCGGGTCAACACCGGCATGGTCGGCGTCAACGTGCCGATCCCGGTGCCGATCGCCTACCACACCTTCGGCGGCTGGAAGCGCTCCGGCTTCGGCGACCTCAACCAGCACGGACCGGACTCGATCCGCTTCTACACCCGCACCCGCACGGTGACCTCGCGCTGGCCCTCCGGGGTCAAGGAGGGCGCCAGCTTCACCATGCCGACGATGGGATGAGCGCCGTGCACGATCTCACCGACGACCAGCGCGCGATCGCGGAGACCACCAGGGCCTTCGCCGACGAGCACCTCGCCCCGAACGCCGTGGAGTGGGACCTCGCCAAGCACTTCCCGGTCGACGTGCTGCGCAAGGCCGGCGAGCTCGGCCTGGCCGGTGTCTACGTCCGGGAGGAGTCCGGCGGTTCCGGCCTCACCCGCCGCGACGGGGCGGTGGCCTTCGAGGCCCTCGCCACCGGCTGCCCGTCCATCGCCGCCTACCTCTCCATCCACAACATGGTCGCCTGGATGGTCGACCGCCACGGCGACGACGCCCAGCGCGCCCGCTGGCTGCCCCGGCTCTGCACCGCCGAGCACCTGGGCGGCTACTGCCTGACCGAACCCGGCGCCGGCTCCGACGCCGCCGCCCTCACCACCCGGGCCGTGCGCGACGGCGACCACTGGGTGCTCGACGGCGTCAAGCAGTTCATCTCCGGCGCCGGCAGCGCCCAGGTCTACCTGGTCATGGCGCGCACCGGCGGCCCCGGGCCGCAGGGCGTCTCGGCCTTCCTGGTCGACCGGGACGACCCGGGGGTGTCCTTCGGCGCCAACGAGCGCAAGATGGGCTGGAACGCCCAGCCGACCCGGCAGGTGCTCCTGGACGGCGTGCGGCTGCCCGCCGACCGGCTGCTCGGCACCGAGGGGGAGGGCTTCCGGATCGCCATGCGCGGCCTCGACGGCGGCCGCCTCGGCATCGCCGCCTGCTCGCTCGGCGGCGCCCAGAGCGCGCTGGAGCGCACCGTCGCCTACCTGGCCGAACGCGAGGCCTTCGGCGCCCGGCTGCTGCACGCCCAGGCACTGCAGTTCCGCCTCGCCGACATGGCCACCGAACTGGAGGCCGCCCGGGCCCTGTTGTGGCGGGCCGCCGACGCCCTGGACCGGGGTGACGCCCGCGCCCCGCAGTTGTGCGCGATGGCCAAGCGGCACGCCACCGACACCGGCTTCGAGGTGGCCAACCAGGCGCTCCAACTGCACGGCGGCTACGGCTACCTGGCCGAGTACGGCATCGAGAAGATCGTCCGCGACCTGCGGGTGCACCAGATCCTGGAAGGGACCAACGAGATCATGCGCGTCATCGTCGCCCGCGGCCTGACCGGGGCCGCCTGATGACCGGGAATGCTTCCGCGAACGGGAGCGGGGGCGGGAACGCGAACGGGACCGAGGAGGTCCTGGTCCAGCGCGAGGGCCGGACCGGGCTGATCGTGCTCAACCGCCCCGCCGCCCTCAATGCCCTCACCCACGGGATGGTGCGGCGGATCGCGGCCGCCCTGGACGACTGGGAGCAGGACCCGCGGGTCGCGACCGTCGTCGTCACCGGGGCCGGCGACCGGGCCTTCTGCGCCGGCGGCGACATCGTCGCCATCCACCGCGCCGCGACCGGCGGCGACCCGCGCGAGGTCGAGGAGTTCTGGCGCGACGAGTACCGCCTCAACGCCAGGATCGCCCGCTACCCCAAGCCCTATGTCGCGGTGATGGACGGCATCGTGATGGGCGGCGGGGTCGGGATCTCCGCCCACGGCAGCGTCCGGATCGTCACCGAGCGCACCAGGATCGCCATGCCCGAGGCGGGCATCGGCTTCGTCCCCGACGTCGGCGGCACCTATCTGCTCGCGCTGGCGCCCGGCGAACTGGGCACCCACCTCGCCCTGACCGCCGGCTCGGCCGGCTCGGCGGACGCGCTGCTCTGCGGCCTCGCCGACCACTTCGTGCCGTCCGGACGACTGCCCGCCCTGCTCGACGACCTCGCCGAGTCGAGCGTCCACGACGCGCTCGCCCGGCACGTCGAACAACCGCCGCCCGGCCGGCTGGAGCGGCAGCGGGAGTGGATCGACACCTGCTACGCGGCCGACACCGTCGAGGAGATCCTCGAACGGCTCGGCGCCACCGGCGAACCGGAGGCGAAGGAGGCGGCCGAGCGGATCGCCGCCAACGCGCCGACGGCGGTCAAGGCGACGCTGGCCGCGCTCCGCCGGGCCCGGGCCCTGGGCCCGCTGGAGGCGGTGCTCGACCAGGAGTACCGGAGCTCCTGCGCGGCCCTGGCCACCCCGGACCTCGCCGAGGGCATCCGGGCCCAGGTCATCGACAAGGACCGCACCCCGCACTGGAGTCCGGCCACGCTGGACGCCGTCGACCCCGCCGCCGTGGCCCGCTGGTTCGCCCCGCTGGGCGAGCGGGAACTCGGCCTCGCCGACCTCACCCCCCTGGAGCGCTGGTGACCCACCGGATCGGATTCGTCGGACTCGGCAACATGGGCGGCCCGATGGCCGCCAACCTGGTCAAGGCCGGTCACACCGTCACCGGCCACGACCCGGTGCCGGAGGCCCGGGAGCGGGCGGCCGGCCAGGGCGTACGGATCGCCGCCTCGGCCGCCGAGGCGGTCGCGGACGCCGAGCTGGTGCTCACCATGCTGCCGACCGGACGCCATGTGCTGGAGGTCTACCGGGAGTTGACCGCCGCTGCGGTGGACGCGCTGTTCGTCGACTGCTCCACCATCGCGGTCGGCGACGCCCGGACCGCCCGGGACCTCGCCCGGACGTCCGGCCACCGGGCCCTGGACGCCCCGGTCTCCGGCGGGGTCCCGGGCGCCGAGGCGGCGAGCCTGACCTTCATGGTCGGCGGCGCGGCGGAGGACTTCGCCGCGGTCGAACCGGTGCTGGCGGCGATGGGCCGCAAGGTGGTGCACTGCGGCGACTCCGGCACCGGGCAGGCCGCGAAGATCTGCAACAACATGATCCTCGGCGTCTCGATGATCGCGGTCGCCGAGGCCTTCGTCCTCGGCGAGAGTCTCGGCCTGAGCCACCAGGCGCTCTTCGACGTCGCCTCCACCGCCTCCGGCCAGTGCTGGGCGCTCACCAGCAACTGTCCCGTGCCCGGCCCCGTCCCGGCCAGTCCCGCCAACCGGGGCTACCCGGCGGGCTTCGCGGCCGCCCTGATGGCCAAGGACCTCGGCCTGGCCGCCGACGCGGCCGACGCCTCCGCCGTGCCCGCCGAACTCGGCCGCCGTGCCGCCGAGTTGTTCACCGCCTTCGCCCAGGGCGACGGCGCCGGGCGGGACTTCTCGGCCATCATCACCACCCTTCGGGAGAACACCGCATGAGCTACGAGACGATCCGGGTCGAACGCCACGACCGGGTGGGCCTGATCACCCTGGACCGGCCGAAGGCCCTGAACGCCCTCAACACCCGGCTGATGAACGAAGTCGTCGAGGCAGCCCAGGAGTTCGACCGGGACCGGGCGGTGGGCGCGGTGGTCGTCACCGGGTCCGACCGGGCCTTCGCCGCCGGGGCCGACATCAAGGAGATGCAGTCCCTGGACTTCGTCGACGCCTACCTCGGCGACTGGTTCGCCGCCTGGGACCGCTTCGGCGCCCTGCGCAAGCCCGTCGTCGCCGCCGTGGCCGGCTACGCGCTCGGCGGGGGCTGCGAGTTGGCGATGCTGTGCGATGTCCTGATCGCCGCCGACACCGCGAAGTTCGGCCAGCCGGAGATCAAGCTCGGCGTGATCCCGGGCATCGGCGGCTCGCAGCGGCTGACCAGGGCGATCGGCAAGGCCAAGGCCATGGAACTGTGCCTGACCGGCCGGACCCTGGACGCCGAGGAGGCCGAGCGGGCCGGCCTGGTCTCCCGGATCGTCCCCGCCGACCGGCTCCTCGCCGAGGCCCTCGCCACCGCCGCGACGATCGCCGCGATGTCCGCCCCGGCCGCGATCATGATGAAGGAGAGCGTCAACCGCGCCTTCGAAACCACCCTCGCCGAGGGCGTCCGCTTCGAACGCCGCCTCTTCCACGCCACCTTCGCCACCGCCGACCAGAAGGAGGGCATGACCGCCTTCACCGAGAAGCGCCCCCCGGAGTTCAAGCACCACTGACCCCCACGTACGCCGGTGCCCGGGCCCCCGCCGACGGGGGCCCGGGCACCGGCGTCGGCGCGTTCAGGGGCGGCGGGACACCCGGCGCCGATGCGGGAAGAAGCACGGGGCGGGCGCCTACGAGGGCCTGTGATCCAGGTGACGTGCCGTTGACTCCCGCTTCGGCAGCGTGGTCTGATGAACCGGTTTTTCACCCTCGGCACCCAGGGGAAGCCGGTCCGAATCCGGCGCTGACCCGCAACCGTAGATCCGCCCCCGGGCGGATGAGCCGGAATGCCTGGACCGGGGGTCTGTTCTCGAAGTACTTGCGTCGTCGCGGACTACGACGTGGTCATGGCGGTCCCCATGCCTGTCGGGGGGGTCGCCGGCTGCGCCGTTGCACCCGCGTCGATCGACCAGGGAGTAGCCGGTGAGGGTCAGCAGCAGTCGTACGCGGCACAGAGGCAGGGGAGTCGTGTCCCTGTTGGCCACCGGGGCGGTGGCGGTCGCGGCGGGCGGTACGGTGCTGCTCGGCAACCCCCGGGCCGCGGTCGCGGACCCGATCGAGGACTGTACGGCGACGACCGGCGCGATCGTCGCCGTCGACTTCGGTCACTGGGGCGGCGGTGTCCCCCGCGGCTGCGATGCCGACCCCAGCACCGATATGAACCTGCTGCACAAGGCGGGATTCACCACCGCCGCCACCGAGCAGGCCGTCCTGGCCCCGACCGGCACTGTCCGCCACAACCCGGACGGCGCCACCATCCCGCCCTCCGGGAGGAGCCCGGACCCGGCCAGGGGCACCGCCTACCTGACCGACCGGGCGCGCCTGATCGACGGTCACTACTACGAGGCGTTCCCGGCCTTCGCCGACTTCGGCCTCACCATCGACGGCGCCTTCGCCCTCGCCGCCACCGGCACCGACGACACCGCGCTGCGCGGGATCGTCGACTTCCTGGATCGGCAGGGCAAGGACGCCAACGAGCGGACCGTCAACGACTGGACCGGGATCGGCACCGAGTACGCCGGCGGCGGCTCCATCGGCAAGGAGGCGCTGCTCGCGGAGGTCGTCGGCCGCGACCCGCGCGCCTTCGGCGGCCACGACCTGATCGCCGCCCTCGCGGCGGTCACCTGCGCCAAGGCCGACGACAGCACCGGCTGTGCGGGCGCCGGCAACTACACCTGGGCCACCTCGGTGTTCTCCCAGGCGCTCGGCATCATGGCCCAGCTGCGGGCCGGTGACACGGCGAACGCCGCCGCCCCGATCGCCTACCTGAAGAGCCTCCAGCACGCCGACGGCTCCTGGCCCAGTCTGATCCCCGCCACCGGCGACTCCGACGTGGACAGCACCGCGATGGCCGTCATGGCCCTCGCCCTCGTCCCCGGTGACGAGGCCGCCCGGGCGGTCGACAAGGGCGTGGCGTGGATCGCGGGCCGACAGCTCGCCGACGGCGGCTTCCCCGGCGCGGCCGGCGACTCGACCAACTCGGCCGCGCTCGCGGTCCAGGGCATGACGCTCCGCCGGTCCGCCCACGGCGCGGGGATCGCCAAGGCGCTGGACTTCCTCGCCGGTCAGCAGAACGACGACGGCGGGTTCAACGTCGCCTCCGAGGGGCAGCGAGGTTCGGACGTGCGTGCGTCCACGCAGGTGCTGGGCGGTGCCACCGGGGTCTCGTTCGGGACGCTGCGGCGGGACCTGGGCGGGACGCCTACGCCTACGCCGACTGCTACGGCGACCACCACCGCTACGGCGACTGCTACGCCGACGGCTACGGCTACCGCTACGGCGACGCCGACCGTGACCGGGACGCCGACGGCTACCGCGACTGCGACGCCGACCGCAACGCCGACGCCGACCATGACGGGTACACCGAGCCCGACCGCGACACTGACGGGTACCGCGACGCCGACCACCACCGGTTCCCCGACGGTGACCGGTGCTCCCGTCCTCCCCGGCACGTCCGTCCGTCCGGCCGACGCCGCTCCCGTGGCCGGCGGTCTCGACGAGCCCGTCCGTGGCGGCGTCGGCGCACCGGTGGCGGCCGTCCCGGTGCAGGTCGGCAGCGGTGCCGTCAGCGGTGGCGGCCTCGCCAGTACCGGCACCGAGACCCTGGTGCTCACCGGAGCCGCCGGGCTGCTGACCGCGCTCGGTGCGGCGGCCGTGCTCGTCGCCCGGCGCCGTACCGGAACCGCCCCGGGGCGTCACCGGTGAGCCGGCGGTTCGGCCGGCTGACCGGGGCCGCCGCACTGACCTTCGCCGTCGCGTTCGGCGGTGTCGGTGCGGCCGCCGGTCCGGCCGCCGCCTCGCCCCTGCCGATCGAGGAGTGCACGACCACGTCCGGTGTGGTGCTGGCGGTGGACTTCAGCAAGTGGGGCGGTCCGCTCCTGCGTTCCTGCGGCACCACCCCCACCACCGGGTACACCCTGCTCAACCAGGGCGGTTGGAAGACCACCGGCACCGGGCACGACGGTCCGGCGTTCATCTGCCGCATCGGTTACAGCGGCTTCCAGGGCGGCAAGCAGTTCCCGGCGCCGGACCAGGAGAAGTGCGTCCTGACGCCGCCGGCCACGGCGTACTGGTCGTACTGGCACGCCGATCCCGGCCAGAACGACTGGTCGTACAGCCAGTTGGGCGCGATGAGCTATCAGCCGAAGCCCGGCAGTGTCGATCTGTGGATCTTCGGCGGTACCAACATCGAGGGCACCGAGGGCCGTCCCTCCGTCTCGCCCGACACCCTGCGGGCGCACAACACGGCCCCGGGCGGCGGGACGACGCCGGTGACTCCCGAACCGCCCCAGCCGCCCGCAGGTTCGGGCAGCGGTGGCGGCGGAACCAGCGGCAGTACCGGCAGTACCGGCGGCGCGAACGGCGGCTCATCCGGGACGAGTTCGGCAGGTTCGTCGGGCGCGTCAGCTGCGTCGGGTTCCTCGGGCTCCTCGGGTTCGTCGAGCGGGAGCGCGAGTGGCTCCTCGGGCGGCACCGGCGGTGCTGCGTCCTCCGGCTCGGGTTCGGCGAGCTCCTCGGGCGGCAGCGCCGTCGGTGCCACGGGCAGCGGCAGTGCGGGTTCGGGCGGCGCGCCCGTCACGAAGCGCCCGCCCGCGACCGGCAGCACGACCGGCGGCACGTCCGGAGCCCCCGTCGGCACCCGGGCCGCCACCACCCCGGCGAGCCCGCCGGCCGGGGCGCCCGCGCCCACCGCCCCCGAGCCCGAGGCCCCGGCGGCGCCCACCGAGGACCCCTCGGCGGAGCCGGCCCCCGCCGACACCCCGCCCGCCACCGACACCGAGACCGAGACCGCCGCGCCGACCCCCGAGGCCAGTACGTCGCAGTCCGCGCACGCCGCCGGTCCGGTGGTGGTGGACGCGGCTCCGGCCGCCGACGCCCCGCACGACTCCGGCTCGATGGTCCCGGCCGTGGTCGGCGCCGTGCTGGTCGTGGCGCTCGGCGTGGCCACCGTGCTCACCGCGCGGCGCCGCCGCCGACAGGCCGAGTGATCGGGTGACCACGCTCGACCAGCGTTCCGCCGGCTCTCCGCCCCCCGCCCCCGGGCGGCTCGCGGGGGGCCGGCGCAGCCCGCGGAACCTGCACCCGCTCGCCTGGTGGACCTGGGCGCTCGCCCTGGCGACAGCGGCCAGCCGCACCACCAACCCGCTGCTGCTCCTGCTCGTCCTCGCCGTGCTCGGGTATGTGGTCACCGCCCGTCGCACCGACGCCCCGTGGGCGCGCGGCTTCGGGTACTACCTGGGGCTGGCCCTCACCGTGGTGGCGATCCGGGTGGTCTTCCGCTGCGTCTTCGCGACCGGCATCACCCCGCACGACCACCTGCTGTTCTCGCTCCCGCACATCCCCACCCCCTCCTGGTACGCGGGCATCGAGATCGGCGGCCCGGTCTCCCTGGAGGCCACCCTCTCGGCGGCCTTCGACGGACTGCGGCTGGCCTGTCTGATCTGCTGCATCGGCGCCGCCAACACCCTCGCCAACCCCAAGCGCGCCCTGCGCGTCCTGCCCGGCGCCCTCTACGAGCTCGGTGTCGCCGTGACGGTGTCGCTCAGCGTCGCCCCGCAGCTGGTGCAGAGCGTCCAACGGGTCACGCGGGCAAGGAGGTTGCGGGCGGGCCGGACCAAGGGGGTCCGCGCGCTGCGCAGCATCGTCGTCCCGGTGCTGGAGGACGCCCTGGAGCGTTCGCTGCACCTGGCCGCCGCGATGGACTCGCGCGGCTACGGACGGGCGGGGACGGCCACCCGCCGGTCCCGCCGCACCACGGGCGCCCTGATGCTGCTCGGCATGTGCGGGCTCTGCGCCGGGGTCTACGGCCTGCTGGACGGAACCGCCCCCGCCGCCCTGGGACTTCCCGCGCTGGTGGCCGGCGCCCTCCTGTGCGCGGCGGGTCTGGCGCTCGGCGGGCGCCGGGTTCGGCGCACCAGCTACCGGCCGGACCGCTGGCGGGCCGCCGAGTTCGGGGTGGCCGGCTGCGGTGTGGCCGCCGCCGTGCTGCTCTTCGCGACCGTCGGGTACGAGGCCACCGACCTCAATCCTTCGCTGTATCCGCTGACTTGGCCGAGCCTTCCGATCGTCCCGGTGCTGGCCCTGCTGCTGGCCGGCGCCGCCGGGGCGATCGCACCGCCGCCCGGCCGCCGTCCCGAGCCGGCCACCCCGCCCGGGCCGCGCCCGGCGGACGGAACGCGCCACCAGCGCACCGAGCCCGACCGCACCGAGCCCGACCGCACCGAGCCCGACCGCACCGAGCCCGACCGCACCACGTCCGACCGCACCACGTCCGACCGCACGACCACCGAGGTGAGCAAGTGATCCGATTCGACCGGGTCGGCGTGGTGTACGAGGGCCGCGGCGCCCCCGTCCTGCGCGAGGTCGACCTGCATGTCCCGGAGGGCGAACTCTGCCTGGTGGTCGGTCGGACGGGCGTCGGCAAGTCGACCCTGCTCGGTGCCGTGAACGGTCTGGTGCCGCACTTCACCGGCGGCACCCTGCGCGGCCGGGTCACCGTCGACGGCCGGGACACCGCGCACCACCCGCCGCGTGAACTGGCCGACGTGGTCGGGGTGGTGGGTCAGGACCCGCCGGCCGGCTTCGTCACCGACACCGTGGAGGAGGAACTCGCCTACGCGATGGAGCAGTTGGCCGTCCCGCCGGAGGTGATGCGCAAGCGCGTCGAGGAGACCCTCGACCTGCTCGGACTCGCCGACCTGCGCCACCGCGCGCTCCACGAGCTGTCCGGCGGCCAGCAGCAGCGGGTCGCCATCGGCTCGGTGCTCACCGCCCACCCCCGGGTGCTGGTCCTGGACGAACCGACCTCCGCGCTCGACCCGACGGCCGCCGAGGAGGTGCTCGCCGCGATCACCCGGCTGGTGCACGACCTCGGAGTGACCGTGCTGCTCGCCGAACACCGCCTGGAGCGCGTGGTGCAGTACGCCGACCGGGTCGCCTACCTGCCCGGTGACGGCACCGTCGTGCACGGGCCGCCCGCCGAGGTCTTCCGGGACACCGCGATCGCGCCGCCCGTCGTCGAGCTCGGCCGACTGGCCGGCTGGCGCCCACTGCCGCTCTCCGTCCGGGACGCCCGCCGGGCCGCCGCCCCGCTGCGGGAGACGCTGGCCGCGCGGCCGGCACCGGCGGCGCGCCGTGGCGGCGCCGAGGGCGACACCGTGCTGTCCGCCGAGCGGATCGTGGTCCGGTACGGACCGGTGACCGCCGTCCGAGAGGTCGGCCTGGAGCTCCGGGCCGGCCAGGTCACGGCCCTGATGGGGCGCAACGGCTCGGGCAAGTCCTCGCTGCTGTGGGCCCTCCAGGGCTCCGGGCCCCGGCAGGGCGGCAGTGTGCGGGTGGTCCGGGCGGACGGCAGGCCGCCCAAGGACCCCAAGCGGGTCACGGCGGCGGAGGCCCGGCGGCTGGTGGGGCTCGTCCCGCAGACCCCGACGGACCTGCTGTACCTGGAGTCGGTGGCCCAGGAGCTGGCCCAGGGCGATCTGGAGTCGGGCCGCGAGCCGGGAGGGGAGGCCGGGCCGACCGCGCGCCGGATCCTCGACCGGCTGGCCCCCGGCATCCCGGACGACACCCACCCCCGCGACCTCTCCGAGGGTCAGAAGCTGGCCCTGGTGCTGGCGATCCAACTGGCCGCCGCGCCACGGGTGGTGCTGCTGGACGAGCCCACCCGCGGCCTCGACTACCACGCGAAGGCGGCGCTCACCGGCATCGTGGCGGCGCTCGCCGCCGAGGGCCGTACCGTCGTGGTCTCCACCCACGACGTCGAGTTCGTCGCCTCCGCCGCCGACCGGGTGGTGGTGATGGCCGAGGGCGAGATCGTCGCGGACGGCCGCACGGAGGAGGTCATCGTCGCCTCGCCGACCTTCGCCCCGCAGGTCGCCAAGATCCTCGCCCCACTGCACTATCTGACGGTCCATCAGGTCGCGGAGGCGCTCGAATCCGCAGGGGTCGCCCGGTGACCGCCGTCCGGATCCCCGGCCGGGCCCGGGTGGTCGTGGCGCTCGCCGCGTTCATCGGGCTCGTCGCCTTCACCTGGCCGTTCGTCGTCGCCCCGGGGAAGTTCGGCTCCTCCTACGCCCCGCCGCTGATCTTCGGCGCGCTGATGCTCCTGGTGCTCGCCGTGGTCGTCGCGGAGATCTCGGCGGGCGGCATCGACGCCAAGGCCCTCGCCATGCTCGGCGTGCTCTCCGCCGTCAACGCGGGGCTGCGCCCCCTCGGTGCGGGGACGGCGGGGGTCGAGACGGTCTTCTTCGTGCTCGTCCTCGCCGGCCGGGTCTTCGGCCCGGGCTTCGGCTTCACCCTCGGCTGCACCTCGCTGTTCGCCTCCGCCCTGCTGACCGGCGGGGTCGGCCCCTGGATGCCGTACCAGATGTTCGGCTGCGCGTTCGTCGGCCTGCTCGCCGGGCTGCTGCCGCGCCTGCGGCGGCGCTGGGAGGTGCCGATGCTGGCCGTCTACGGGGCCTTCTCCGGCTACCTGTTCGGCTTCCTGCTGAACCTCTCCTTCTGGCCGTTCTCGACCGACCCCAACAGCTCGATCGCCTACCTGCCGGGGCTGCCGTTCACCGAGCAGTGGCACCGCTACCTGCTCTTCGACGTGGCGACCTCGCTCGGCTGGGACACCGGCCGCGCCGTCACCACCTTCGTGGCCGTCCTCGTGGTCGGCCCCGCCGTCCTGACCGTCTTCCGGCGCGCCGCCCGGCGGGCCAACTTCGAGCCGACCGTGCGCTTCGAGGCCCCGGCGGGGGAGTCGCTCCGCCCGGCGCTGCAGGGCGTCACCTCACCGCGAGAGGTGGGCCTCGATGCCGTCGAGCACGAAGTCCAGGCCCATCCGGAAGGTGCGGTCGGCATCGAGGTGGTCGGCATCGCGCACCACCGTGGCCAGCGCGGGGAACCTGCCGGTGGCGAAGGTGCGTTCCAGGTAGGGCCCGAGTGAGCGCTGCCACTGCTTCTCGTCCATCCCGGTGGCCCGCTCGGCCCGCCGCTCGGCGATCTCCCGCCGCACCGCGCCGATCACGTACGCCTTGACCGCGGCGACCACCGGCATGACGGCGTCCACATGGAGGTCGCCCAGCGCGGCCACCAGGGTCTCCCCGCCGGCCAGTGCCTCCGGCCCGAGCTGGGGTCGGCCGCCCAGCAGATCGGCGAGCCATTCGTGCTCGTGGGCGGCGCTCCGGGTGGCCTCGGCATGGGACCGGAGCACCTCCCGCCAGTGGTCGCCGGTCGGCCGGATCCCGGCGTGGACGGCGTCGACCATCAGGTCGAGCAGTTCCTCCTTGCTCGCGATGTAGCCGTACAGCCGCATCGGACGGACGTCCAGCTCGGTGGCGACCTTGCGCAGCGACACCGCGTCCAGGCCGTCCGCGTCGGCCAGCCGGATCGCTGTTCGCACGATCCGGTCCCGGCTCAACGGGGCGGGCACGGGTCGATTCGGCGGCTCCGGCCTCTCCCACACCAACATGCCGCTCACCATACAGCGCATCGGGCGATACAGTGTATCGACCAGTACGGTGTATCGAGATGCGCCGGGGTTGTATCGAAGGGGGAGGCAATCATGACCATCGCCATCGTCGGAGCCGGCCTCGGCGGCCTGGCGCTCGCCCGGGTGCTGCACGTGAACGGCATCGACTGCGTCGTCCACGAACGCGAGTCGTCACGCCACGCGCGCGGCCAGGGCGGCATGCTCGACATCCACTCCGGCCAGCGGGCGCTGCGCGAGGCCGGTCTGCTCGACGAGTTCTTCGCGATCGCCCGCGGCGAGGGCCAGGACATGCGCCTGCTGGAGCCGGACGGCACCCTGCTGCTCCAGGAGGACACGCCCGACGACGCCCCGCTCGCGCGGCCCGAGGTCGACCGCGCCGACCTGCGCGACCTGCTGCTGGACTCCCTCCCCGAGGGAGTGGTGCGCTGGGGGCACGCCTTCGAGTCCGCCGAGAGCGGCCTGCTGCGCTTCGCCGACGGCAGCAGCGCGACGTACGAGCTGCTGGTCGGCGCGGACGGCGCGAACTCCCGGGTCCGTGCGCTGCTCACCGACGCCCGCCCGGCGCACACCGGCCACAACGTGGTCGAGGTCGGCATCCCCGACATCGACCGCACCCACCCCGAGCTCGCGGCGATGGTCGGACGCGGCACCTACTGGGTGCTCGGCGACGGACTGTCCCTGGCCGCGCAGCGCAACGGTGACGGCCGGGTCCGCATCGGCCTCGGCTTCTACGACACCGCCGAGGACTGGTTCGCCACCAGTGGGATCCCGTTCGACGACCCGGCCGCCGCCCGGGCGCGGCTGATCGACCTGCTCCCCGGCTGGGACCCGCGCTTCACCGCGCTGATCGCGGCCTGCGACGACACCATCGTGCCGCGGTCGATCACCACGCTCCCGGTCGGCCTGACCTGGCCGTCGACGCCGGATGTCACGCTGGTCGGCGACGCCGCGCACCTGATGCCGCCGATCGGACAGGGCGCCAACATGGCGCTGCTCGACGGCGCCCTGCTCGGCCTCGCGCTCGCCGCGCACCCGGACGACCTTCCGGCCGCCGTACAGGAGTACGAACGCGAGATGTTCGAACGCACCGCCGCTGCCGCCCGGATGTCCACGGACATGCAGGCGATGCTGCGGGCGCCGGACGCCGCCCGGAAGATGCTCGCGTTCTTCCAGCCCGACTGACGGCGGCCGCCCGAGTGACGGCGGCCGAGTGCGGCCGGGCGTGCCCGGCCAGCGCGGCGTCGAGGTGCCCGCCGGTCCCGACCCGTGGACACCACGGTGGAATCCACTGCCCCGACCGGTGGTTTGCCTCTAGGCTGGCCCCGTAGCTGGTTCGCCCTGCCCGCCAGGCACGGCGTCGTAAGAGGGAACCCGGTGACGCCTTTCGACTGGCCAGTCCGGGACTGCCCCGCAGCGGTGAGCGGGAACGACCGCCGTCATACGCACTGGGTCCGAGTCGGGCCCGGGAAGCGACGGCCAGTAGGTGTCCGCCCTCGACGAGGGCGAGCGTGCCCGCGAGTCCGAAGACCTGCCCGCTGCCCGTCCGCGGAGGATCCGCGGACGGCTGTCCGATGACCTCGAGGGCGGGTCGGCGACCACAGCAGGCGGTTGAGGCACGCCCGTTCACGGCGGCCACCCGTCCGGCTCGTCGTCCCTTCGCGCCCTCGTCCCGTCAGCGGGCACCTTGAGGAGCAAGACTCGCGAAGGAGAGTCCCTTGACAGCGAAGTCCGCAGCCGCGGCCACCCGGGCGACCGTGCACGGCTACCCCCGCCAGGGCCGGAACCGGGAGCTCAAGAAGGCGATCGAGGGCTACTGGAAGGGCACCGTCACCGCCGACGCCCTCCGCGCCGCCGCCACCGAGCTGCGCCGGGAGAACTGGCGGCAGCTCGCCGAGGCCGGTGTGCGCGAAGTCCCCACCGGTGACTTCTCGTTGTACGACCACGTGCTGGACACCACCGTCGCCGTCGGCGCGATCCCGGCCCGCCACCGGGCCGCCGTCGACGCCGACCCGCTCGATGGGTACTTCGCCATGGCGCGGGGCACCCAGGACGTCGCGCCGCTGGAGATGACCAAGTGGTTCGACACCAACTACCACTACCTGGTCCCCGAGTTGGGGCCCGACACGGTCTTCGTCGCGAACCCCGCCAAGGCGGTCGGCGAACTCGCCGAGGCGCTCGCGCTCGGCCACGGGGCCCGGCCGGTGCTGGTCGGCCCGGTCACCTACCTGCTGCTCGCCAAGCCCGCCCCCGGAGTGGCGGCGGACTTCGAGCCGGTCACCCTGCTCGACCGGCTGCTGCCGGTCTACGCGGAACTGCTCGCCGCGCTGAAGGCGGCCGGCGCGCAGTGGGTGCAGCTGGACGAGCCCGCCCTCGTCCAGGACCGCACCCCGGCCGAACTGAACACCGCCGCCCGCGCCTACCGCGAGCTCGGCGCGCTCACCGACCGGCCGAAGCTGCTGGTCGCCAGCTACTTCGACCGCCTCGGCGAGGCCCTTCCGGTGCTCGCCAAGGCGCCGGTCGAGGGCCTGGCACTGGACTTCACCGGCCCCGCCGCCGCCAATCTGGACGACCTCGCCGCCGTGGGCGGTCTGCCGGGCAAGCGGCTGGTCGCGGGCGTCGTCGACGGGCGCAACATCTGGATCAACGACCTGGAGAAGTCGCTCGCCACCCTGGCGACCCTGCTCGGCCTCGCCGACCGCGTCGACGTCGCGCCGTCCTGCTCCCTGCTGCACGTGCCGATCGACGCCGCCCTGGAGCGCGACGTCGATCCGCAGATCTCCCGCTGGCTCGCCTTCGCCCGGCAGAAGGCCGCCGAGGTCGCCCTGCTCGCCCGCGGACTGCACGAGGGCACCGGCGCGATCACCGCCGACCTCGCCGCCAACCGCGCCGACCTGGCCTCCCGGGCCGGCTCGCCGATCACCCGCGACCCGGCCGTGCGCGCCCGCACCGCGGCCGTCACCGCGGACGACGCCCGCCGCCCGCAGGCCTACCCGCAGCGCGCCGAGGCCCAGCGCACCCGGCTCGGCCTGCCGCTGCTGCCGACCACCACCATCGGCTCCTTCCCGCAGACCACCGAACTGCGCGTCGCCCGCGCCGATCTGACGGCCGGTCGGATCGACGCCGCCGCGTACCGGGAGCGGATGGAGGCCGAGGTCCGGGAGGTGATCGCCTACCAGGAGAAGGCCGGCCTGGACGTCCTGGTGCACGGCGAGCCCGAACGCAACGACATGGTCCAGTACTTCGCCGAGCAGCTCACCGGCTACCTCGCCACCCGGCACGGCTGGGTGCAGTCCTACGGCACCCGCTACGTGCGTCCGCCGGTGCTCGCCGGGGACATCTCCCGCCCGCACCCGATGACCGTCGACTGGTTCCGGTTCGCCCAGGACCTCACCGACCGCCCGGTGAAGGGCATGCTCACCGGCCCGGTCACCATGCTCGCCTGGTCCTTCGTCCGCGACGACCAGCCGCTCGGCGACACCGCCCGCCAGGTCGCCCTCGCCCTGCGCGACGAGGTCACCGACCTGGAGGCCGCCGGCGCCGCCGTCGTCCAGGTCGACGAACCGGCCCTGCGGGAGACCCTGCCGCTGCGTGCGGCGGACCGCCCGGCGTACCTGGACTGGGCCACCGAGTCCTTCCGGCTGGCCACCTCCGGAGTCCGCGCCGACACCCAGGTGCACACCCACATGTGCTACGCCGAGTTCGGCGCGATCATGACCGCGATCGAGGAGCTCGACGCGGACGTCATCTCCCTGGAGGCCACCCGCTCCCACATGCAGGTCGCCGGTGAACTGGCCGCCGCCGGTTACCCGCGCGAGGTCGGACCGGGAGTCTGGGACATCCACTCCCCGCGCGTGCCCAGCACCGAGGAGGCGCTCTCCCTGCTGCGGGCGGGCCTGGCCGCGATCCCGGCCGAGCGGCTCTGGGTCAACCCCGACTGCGGCCTGAAGACCCGCGGCTGGGCGGAGACCCGAGCCTCCCTGGACAGCCTGGTCGGCGCCGCCCGCCGCCTGCGGGAGGAACTCGCGGGCTGACCCGACTCCGTCCGCCCCGCCCCGGCCGTCACGGACCGGGGCGGGGCGGCGGCGCGGGGTCAGTCCTCGGTGCGGCGCAGCAGATAGGTATCCATGATCCACCCCTTGCGTTCGCGGGCCTCCGCACGCAGCCGGGCGATCTCCGGCGCCGCCTCGCCGAGCGGACCGGAGACCAGGATCTCGTCCTCCCCGCCCAGGTAGGCGCCGTAGTGGATGTGCACGCCGGCGGGGTCGATCCGGCCGAAGGCGGCCTGCCCGTCGAGCATCACCACCGTGTCCTCGGCGCCCGGCGGGAAGCCCTCGGCGGCCAGCCGGCGCGCGGTGGTGATCCGCACCGGGCGGCCGACCCGGGTGAGGGTGGTGCGGTGCCGGGCGGCGAGCACCGAGACGCTGCTGATGCCCGGCACCACCTCGTAGGTGAACGCGCCGGGGTCCGCCGCCAGCACCTCGTCCAGTACGGCGGTCACACTGTCGTACAGGCTGGGGTCGCCCCACACCAGCAGTGCGCCGATACCGTCCGGCCCCAGCTCCTCGCCGACCAGCCGACCGACCAGCTCGGCCCGGCGGCGGCGCCAGTCCTGGACGGCCTCGGTGTAGGCCGGAGTGCTCCGGTCGCGCTCGGCGTCCGGCACCTCGACCACCCGGTGACCGGGCCGGGCGTGCTCCTCGATCATCCGCCGGCGCAGCCGCATGAGGTCCTGGCGCTGCTCGTTCTTGTCGAGGAGGAGGAACACGTCGGTGCGGGCGATGGCCTTGACCGCCTGCAGGGTGAGGTGGTCCGGGTCGCCCGCACCGATGCCGATGACGTTGATGTGCCGCATGCCCACGATTCTGCCCGGTCGGGAGGACACGGACCCGACCGGCCCCACCGACCGGGGGCCGGGCGGGATCCTGGACGGTCCCTCGCACGCGGCACTCTCCTACTACCTCGGCCCGCACCGCCTCGCCGGTGCGGGCCGCTGACCGGCAGCGTCAGGAGCCCCGCGGTCGCGTTTGCGGATCGGTGAGCGTCTGCCGGACCATAGAGGGCCGGTGGGGCTGCACCCGGCGCGGCTCCATGTGGTCCTGGCCATGGAGGATCGGATGACGGACTGTGCGAACTGCCATGCCGCACCCGCGGTGATCGAGGACATCGAGGTGGAGCCGCCAAGGCCGTGGTGCCTCGGGTGTGCCACCGCCCTGGTGCGAGCCGGTGATCCGGTTCTGCGCTACCGCTCGCTCGGTGACGGTCAGGACGAGTACGCGCGGGTGCTTTCGCGCGGCAGTACCGCAGCGGTGCAATTCGGCTGACGTCTCATGACGCGCTCGGCCGGTCCCGCAGCGAGATCGACGACCGGAACTGGAAGGTCTGCACTCAGACTCCGGGGCCGGGAGAGCAGGCCACCAGTGCGGCGCCCGGTGCCGCCCTGAGCGGGCAGCCGGTGACGGTCAAGGCCGTCAAGTTCGGCGAGTCCTGCCCCTGACGCGGCACCGGGTCGCTCGGTGTGCCCTCGCTCAGGCCGGTCGGTGGGAGTGGAAGCCCCGGCCGGATTTGCGGCCCAGGAGGCCGGCTTCGACCATGCGGGTGAGGAGGGGCGGGGGTGCGTAGAGGGGCTCCTTGTACTCCTCGTACATCGACTTCGCGATGGCCTGGACGGTGTCGAGGCCGATGAGGTCGGCGAGTTGGAGCGGGCCCATGGGGTGGGCGCAGCCGTGGACCATGCCGGCGTCGATGTCCTGGGCGGTGGCGTGGCCGGCTTCGGCGAGGCGGATGGCGGAGAGGAGGTAGGGGATCAGCAGGGCGTTGACGACGAAGCCGGCGCGGTCGCGGGAGCGGACGACGTGCTTGCCGAGCACGTCCTCGGCGAAGGTGTGCACGCGGTTGAGGACGGTCGGGTCGGTGTGCAGGGAGGAGACCAGTTCGACCAGGGGCATGACCGGGGCGGGGTTGAAGAAGTGCAGGCCGAGGACGTTGGCCGCCCGGCCGGTGGCGATGCCGAGGCGGGTGACCGGGATGGCGGAGGTGTTGGTGGCGAGGACGGCGTCGTCGGCGGCGAGCACCTTGTCCAGGGCGCCGAGCACGTCGGTCTTGACGCGTTCGTCCTCGACGACGGCCTCGACCACGAGTTGGCGGTCGGCCAGGGCTTCGAGGTCGTCGGCGAACAGCAGGTGCGCCCAGGCGTCGGTGCGCTGCTGCTCGCTGAGGCGGCCGCGGTCGACGGCGCGGTGCAGGGAGCGGTCGATCCGGGTGCGGGCGGCGCGCAGGGCGGCGGAGCCGTGTTCGCAGACGATGGTGTCCAGGCCGACGCGGGCGAAGACCTCGGCGATGCCGGCGCCCATCTGTCCGGCGCCGACGACGGCGACCCGTCGGATGTCGTTCATGGCGTGCCTTTCCGGGAGCGGCGTCAGACGGCGGCGGTGGCCGTGCTGGCGGTGGTGCGGACGAGGTGGCGGGCGTACGCCTCGGTGGTGAGGAAGGCGGGCAGTTCGGCGCCGAGGGCGGTGTCGACGAGGATCCGGGTCGCGTCGTCCAGCAGCGCCGGGTCGGCGCCTTCGGCGAGCAGGGTGGCCCGTTCCCGGTCGATCAGCCGTCGCACGAGGTCCGGGGTGGCGAGCGAGCCGCCGGTGAGCCGGGTGCAGTGGTGCTGCCACTGCCAGAGCTGGCAGCGGGCGATCTCGGCGGTGGCGACGTCCTCCATCAGGCCGAACACGGCGACCGCGCCGGTGCCGCCGAGCCAGGCGGTGAGGTAGCGCAGGGCGACGGCGACGTTGGCGCGCAGCCCCTGTTCGGTGGGCAGGCCGACGGAGAGCCGGTGGACGCCGAGCAGGTCCGCGGCGGTGACCTCGACGTCCTCGCGGCCTCGGTCGAGCTGGTGCGGCCGGTCGCCGAGCACGGCGTCGAAGGCGGTGCGGCAGGTGCCGACCAGGCCCGGGTGCGCCACCCAGGAGCCGTCGAAGCCGTCCCCGGCCTCGCGTTCCTTGTCGGCGCGGACCCGGGTGAGGGCCGCTTCGTTGGCGTCCGGGTCGCGCTGCGGGACCGCCGCGGCCATGCCGCCGATGGCGTGGGCGCCGCGCCGGTGGCAGGTGCGTACCAGCAGGTCGGTGTAGGCGCGCATGAACGGCTGGGTCATGGTGAGGGAGGAGCGGTCGGGCAGGACGAACCTCGGCCCGTGCTGGGCGAAGTTCTTGATCAGGCTGAACAGGTAGTCCCAGCGGCCCGCGTTGAGGCCGGCGGCGTGCTCGCGCAGTTCGTGGAGGATCTCGTCCATCTCGAAGGCGGCGGTGACGGTCTCGATCAGCACGGTGGCGCGGACGGTGCCGTGCGGGATGCCCAACTCGGCCTGGGCGACGGTGAAGACGTCGTTCCAGAGCCGGGCCTCCAGGTGGTTCTCCAGCTTGGGGAGGTAGAAGTAGGGGCCGGAACCGGCCGCGATCTGCGGCCGTCCGCAGTGGAACAGGTAGAGGCCGAAGTCGACCAGGGCGCCGATCGCCGGACGGCCGTCGATCAGCAGGTGGTGCTCGTCGAGGTGCCAGCCGCGGGGGCGGACGACGATGGTGGCCGGGTCGTTCCCGACGTAGTACCGCTTGCCCCCGGCCGTGGTGTCGTCGATCCGGCGCTCGATCGCGTCGATCAGGTTGAGCTGGCCGGTGACGAGGTTGTGCCAGGTGGGGGAGGTGGCGTCCTCGAAGTCGGCGAGCCACACCTTGGCACCGGAGTTGAGCGCGTTGACGGCCATCCGGCGCTCCGGGGGGCCGGTGATCTCCACCCGGCGGTCGTGCAGGCCCGGTCCGGCACCGGCCACCCGCCAGCTGTCGTCCTCCCGGACGGCGCGGGTCTCCGGCAGGAAGTCCAGGGTGCCGCCGGCGGCGAGGGCCTCGGCCCGGCGCCGCCGCTCGGCGAGCAGCGCGGTGCGGCGGGCCG
Organism: Streptomyces sp. XY431; assembly: GCF_001279805.1. NCBI lineage: Bacteria > Bacillati > Actinomycetota > Actinomycetes > Kitasatosporales > Streptomycetaceae > Streptomyces > Streptomyces sp. XY431. The sequence continues at coordinate 24,959 of NZ_LGDO01000151.1, read as the reverse complement.
CGAAGGGGAGGTGCAGGCGGGCGACGAAGGCGAGGGCCTCGGGGGTGAGGACCTCCTCGAAGCGGTCCTCGGTGGCGCCGAGGACCTCGATACGGGTGGGCAGGCTCATCCGGTTCTCCTGGAGGCGGAGGGAGGTGCCCGGGGCCCCGTCCCTCAACGGGGGCCCCGGGCGGTGGGGTGGACGGCGGCTCGTCCCCGACGAGCCCGCCGGGGTGGCTCAGTGGAACTGCTCGGCCTCGGTGGAGCCGGTCAGAGCGAGCGTCTCGGCGTTGGGGTTGAGCGCCGTGCTCACCTGGTCGAAGTAGCCGGTGCCGACCTCGCGTTGGTGCTTGACGGCGGTGTAGCCGTCCGGCACGGCGGCGAACTCGGCCTCCTGGAGGTCGACGTAGGCGGTCATGCCGTGCTCGGCGTAGCCGCGCGCCAGCTGGAACATCGAGTGGTTGAGCGCGTGGAAGCCGGCCAGGGTGATGAACTGGAACCGGTAGCCCATCGCGCCCAACTCCCGCTGGAACTTGGCGATCTGGTCGTCGTCCAGCGCGGCCTTCCAGTTGAAGGAGGGCGAGCAGTTGTAGGCGAGCATCTGGTCCGGGTGCTCGGCCTTGATCGCCTCGGCGAACTCCCGGGCCTGGGCGAGGTCCGGGGTGCCGGTCTCCACCCAGATCAGGTCCGCGTACGGGGCGAAGGCGAGGCCGCGGGAGATCACCGGAGCCATGCCCGGCTCGACCCGGTAGAAGCCCTCGGCGGTGCGCTCGCCGGTGCAGAAGCGGGCGTCGCGCTCGTCCACGTCGGTGGTGAGCAGATTGGCCGCGAGCGCGTCGGTGCGGGCGACGATCAGGGTCGGCACGTCGGCGATGTCGGCCGCGAGCCGGGCGGAGTTGAGGGTGCGGATGTGCTGCGCGGTCGGGACGAGCACCTTGCCGCCCAGGTGGCCGCACTTCTTCTCGGAGGCCAGCTGGTCCTCGTAGTGGATGCCCGCCGCCCCGGCCGCGATCATGCCCTTGGTCAGCTCGAAGGCGTTGAGCGGGCCGCCGAAGCCCGCCTCCGCGTCGGCGACGATCGGCACCAGCCAGTCCGGGCCGCCGTCGGTGCCCTCGGCGGCGTCGATCTGGTCGGCGCGCAGCAGCGCGTTGTTGATCCGGCGCACCACCTGCGGGACCGAGTTGGCGGGGTAGAGGCTCTGGTCGGGGTAGGTCTGCCCGGCCTGGTTGGCGTCGGCCGCGACCTGCCAGCCGGACAGGTAGATCGCCCGCAGTCCGGCCTTCACCATCTGGACGGCCTGGCCGCCGGTGAGCGCGCCGAGGGCGTGGATGTAGTCCTGCTCGTGCAGCTGCTGCCACAGACGCTCGGCGCCGCGCCGGGCGAGGGTGTGCTCCTCACGGACCGACCCGGCCAGGCGGACCACGTCCGCCGCCGTGTAGCTGCGCTCGATGCCCGCCCAGCGCGGGTCGGACGCCCACCGGGCGGCCAGTTCCGCCGCGCGCCGCTCCTGCTGCTGCCGTACCGACTCGGTCATGGTGATCCGCTCCCGGGCTCGTTGCCGTGTGTTGCGAAGAATGTGGTGCTGCAAAGGGTGTGGCGCTGCGAAGGATGTGACGCCCGCCACCAGGAGGGCGGGCGCGGCCGGGGTACCGGGCGGGCGGTGCTGCACCGCGGGACGTGGATCCGCCGGGGACGGACGCCAACACCCGGTGTCCGGCCGATGGTTGGCGCCGTCCGGGTTCGGGACCCGGCCGTGGCACGACTCTGGCAGGCCGACGGGGGTGCCGTCACCGCTGGACGGGTGCCAAGTTCTGCGAAGCCGGAACGGTGAATCGGCGAAGTCTGCGAAGACCGGGGCGGGCCCGAACGGCTAGGGTGGGCGCCCGTCGACCAGGGAGGCCGGGACACATGGGCAGGACCTTCGCCGGGGCGCGGCTGCGCCGGCTGCGCGAGGAGCGCGGCCTCAGCCAGGCCGCCCTCGCCCGGCTCCTCGACCTCTCACCCAGCTACCTCAACCAACTGGAGCACGACGCCCGCCCGCTGACCGTCCCGGTCCTGCTGCGGCTCACCGAGGCGTTCGGCGTGGAGGCCGGCTACTTCGCCCCGCCCGACACCGCCCGGCTCACCGCCGAACTGCGCGACTCCCTGGGCGAGGAGGTCGCCGCCGGGCGGATCACCGCCGGGGACCTCGCCGAACTGGCCCAGCGGCTGCCCGCGGTGGCCGCCCTGCTGCTCGACGTGGACCGCCGCCGCCGCACCGCCGCCGAGCAGCTCGCCGTCCTGGCCGAGGACCGCGGCCCGGCCGCGGGCCTGACCGAGGCCCGCACTCCGCACGAGCAGGTCCGTGAATTCTTCTACCGGCGGGCCAACTACGTCGACGAACTCGACCGGGCGGCGGAGGAGTTGGCGAAGCGCATCGGGGTCCGCCGGGGCCGGGTGCGGACCGCGCTGACCGACCGGCTGGCCGAGGCGCACTCCGTCCGGGTGAGCACCGGGTCGGGCGGGAAGGACGACCGGCTGCACCACTTCGACCCGGTCGGCCGCACCCTCCACCTGTCGCCCCGGCTGCGGCCCGGCCAGCAGGCCTTCCGGCTCGCCACCCAGCTCGGCTACCTCGAACACGACGCGCTGCTCACCGAACTCGCCGCGCAGGACGGCCCGGAGGCCGCCCCGGCGCACGCGCTGACCCGGATCGGGCTGGCGAACTACTTCGCCGCCGCGCTGGTGCTGCCCTACCGGGTGTTCCACGACGAGGCGGAGACGTCCCGCTACGACCTGGAGCACCTCGCCGACCACTTCTCGGTCGGCCACGAGACGGTGTGCCACCGGCTCAGCACCCTGCAGCGGCCCGGTCTGCGCGGGGTGCCGTTCTCCTTCGTCCGGGTCGACCGGGCGGGCAATGTCTCCAAGCGGCAGTCCGCCACCGACTTCCACTTCTCCCGCACCGGCGGCACCTGCCCGTTGTGGAACGTCTACGAGACCTTCGCCGCCCCGGGCCGGGTGCACGTCCAGGTCGCCGCGATGCCGGACGGCCGCCGCTACCTGTGGACCGCCCGCGCCGTCACCCGTTCGCCCGGCGGCTGGGGGCGTCCCGGCAAGACCTTCGCCCTCGGCCTGGGCTGCGAACTGCGGCACGCCTCGCGCCTGGTGTACTCGGTCGGCCTCGATCTCACCGACGGGGCCGCGGCCACGCCGATCGGTCTCGGCTGCAAGGTCTGCGAGCGGGCGGCCTGCCCGCAGCGCTCCGCCCCGCCGATCGGCCGCCCGCTCGCCGTGGACGAGCACAGCAGCACCTTCGCGCCGTACCCGACCCGACCCGGCGGCCTCGGCTGACCGACGGTCGTGTCCGGCCGGTCACGGGCGGCCCGCCCGGTAGCCTGCCGGGGTGCACGGGTTCGGGGTGACGGAGTTCCAGTTGGTCCTGCTGCGGCGGATGGCGGACTTCCGGCCGGAGTCGGTCGAGGACGCGGTCCGCCGGCTGGGGGAGACCCGGGCGGGGATGCGGGAGGCGAACAAGCGCTGGCAGGCGATGCTCAGGGCGCCGGGGTTCCCGGGTGGTGGGCGCCGTTGGACCGCCGTACTCGGGCCGCCGGAGGCGGTGGTGGCACGGCGGATCGGTGACCTCGCGTGCTCCGCCCGGCAGTGGGCGCTGCCGCTCTGGCCCGGGTTGCGGTTCGAGGTCCTGACCGGTCCCGCCGAGGTGGGCGCGCCGGTGCTGAACGCCTGGCTGGTGCGGGCGGCGGACACCCCGCCGCCGGTGCTCCGCACGCTCGACGACCTGCGGCCGTGGAGCTGCGTGGTGGCCGATCTGGGCGTGGCGTTCCCGCCCGCCGTGCCGCGCGAGGGCAGTGCGCCGAACCGGTTCCGGCTGGACTTCACCGCCCCGGACGCCGAGGGCCGGCCGCAGGCCCGCACGGCGGACTTCACCTGGGGCCTGCTCCAGGAGGTGCGGCCGCTCGACAACCCCGCGCCTACGACCCCGGACTGAGGCGCCTCAGCGCCGGTGCACCGTGCGCCCGCCGACCACCGTGCGGTCGGGTTGCAGCCCCCGCAGCTCCTCGACCGGACAGGTCAGCGGGTCGGTCGGCCACAGGGTCAGATCCGCGAACGCGCCGGTCCGCAGGGCGCCCCGGTCCGCGCTCTCCCCGGTCAGCCGGGCCGCCGCCGAGGTGTGCAGGGCGATCGCCTCGGACCGCTCGATCGCGTGTTCCGCCCCGACCACCCCGGCCACCGTGCCGCGGGTGGTCATGCCCCAGACGGACAGCATCGCGCCGTACGGGCCGACCGGGAAGTCCGAGCCGGCGGCCAGCATCGCGCCCTCGTCGAGCCATTCGCGCAGCGGGAACAGCGCGCGGGTGCGCTCCTCGCCCCAGGCCCGCTGCTGGGTGGGGGCGCCGTCGTGCAGCAGCGGGTGCTGCACGGTCACCGGGATGCGGAGGGCGACGGCCCGGGCCCGCTGGTCGGCGCGGGCGAGGCCGCCGTGCTCCACGACCAGGGTGCCGGCGGGCAGTCCGGGGCGGCGCGCGAGCACCTCCTCGAAGACGTCGAGCAGGGTGCGCAGACCGCGGTCCCCCCAGGCGTGCACGCCGACCCGCAGTCCGCGCCCGACCACCCGGTCCACGGCCTCGGCCAGCTCCTTCGGCTCCCACAGCAGCCGGCCGTGGTAGCACGGCTGCCCCTGGTACGGCTCCTCCAGGGCGCCCGCCTCGAAGCCGCCGTCGATGCCGAACTTGACCCCCCAGACCGAGAGCAGGGCGTCCTCGTGGCCGGCGGCCCGCCAGGCGTCGACGCGGTCGAGCAGGGCGTCCACCTCCTCGGGGGTGCGGACGGCGAAGCCGGAGACCAGCGCCCGGACCCGGACGGCGAGGGCGCCCTCGGCACGGGCTGCGCGCAGCACGTCGAGGTCCTCGACCGGGACCAGGCAGTCGCGGACGGTGCCGATCCCGGTGGCGGCGTAGGCGGCGGAGGCGGCGCGCAGGCCGTCGATCCGCTCGGCGAGGCCGGCCCGGGGCAGGACGCGTTCGGCGAGCTCGATCGCCTTGTTGATCAGGCGGCCGGTGAGGCGGCCCTCGGCGTCGCGCTCGATCACGCCGCCGGGCGGGTCGGGGGTGGCGGCGGTGATGCCGGCGAGCCGCAGCGCGGCCGAGTTGAGCACCATGTTGTAGGCGCCGCGGCGGACCAGGACCGGGTGGCGGTCGGTGGCGGTGTCCAACTCCCCGGTGGTGGGCATCCGTTGCTCGGCGAGATTGACCTCCTGCCAGTTGACGGTGGTGGTGATCCACTCCCCGGCGGGGGTGGTGGCGGCGCGTTCGCGGACCAGGGCGAGGAACCCGGCCAGGTCGGCGGCGCGGTGGACGGGCACGCCGTGCACGCTGTGTCCGGCGAGGATCAGATGGGTGTGGGTGTCGTCGAAGGCGGGCAGCACGGTCGCCCCGGGTGCGTCGACGACCTCGGTGGCGGGGCCGATCAGTCCGTCCAGGCCGTGCGGGTCGGCGGCCAGGGCGGTGATCCGGTCGCCGGTGACGGCGACGGCGTGTCGCGGCGGCTCGCCGGGGACCAGGGTGTGCACGGCGGCCGCGCGCACCAGCAGGTCGGCGGGGGGCTGGTGGGGCTGCGGGGTCATCTCACGGCTCCTGGCGGTGGTGGGCGGCGGTCACCAGCCCGGTGACCTGTTCGACGTGGCGCAGGCTCGGCCCGGCGAGCAGCGTGTGGAGCCCGGTGAAGACGGCCCGGGCCGCGACGGCGTTCCAGTCGGGCGGCAGCAGCTGGGCGGGCAGTCCGGGGTCCAGGTAGGGCAGCCGCCGCCACTGGGTGAGCATCGGGACGTAGTCGCGGAACGCCTCGGCCGGGGCGAGGCCGGGGTGGTCGGCGCCGGCTCCGGCGCCGGAGTCGCGGTCGCGGCCGGGTCCGGGGGCGCCGCTGCGGCCGGCGAGGACGGGCCGCCAGGTGTCGGTGAAGGCGGCGTACTGGCCCTCGATGGCGGGGAAGTCCCACCAGGCGGCGACGGCGGTGCGCAGATCGGTGAATCCGGCGTACTCGGCGGAGAGGAAGAGGTGGACGTACGCGTCCAGGCCGAGGCGTTCGAGCAGGCGCCGGGCGTCGGGCAGGACCCTGGCGGGCGCCAGCCAGACGCCGGGGGCGGCGTTGCCGAAGCCGAGCCAGCTGAGCCGGGAGCGCAGGGTGTGGCGGTGGGCGCGTTCGGACTCGGGGACGGAGAAGACCGCCACCACCCAGCCGTCGGCGAGTTCGGCGGGCTCCAGGCTGCGGAAGATCCGGCGGTCCCCCTCCTCGAACACCGGGCCCATCGCGGGGGAGAGGCGGTAGCCGGTGCCGGACCCGCCGCCGCGCTCCTGGAGCAGGGTGCCGGCCTTCTTGAGACGGGAGATGGCCGAGCGGACGGCGGGTGCGTCGACGTCCAGCTCGGCCATCAGGGCGATCAGGTCGGCGATGGATATCCAGCCGCCGAGACGGCGGACGAACTCGCCGTAGACGGTGTGGATCAGCGAGCTCGGCCGGGGCGTGCTCTCGGTCATCCGGACCTCCTCCCGACGGCTCGTGGTGATCATAGCGGTGGCACCCGGCGGGGTGCTCGGGCTGCGGCGACGCCCGGTCCGGGGGCGGTTCGGGTCCGGCGGCGGTTCAGACCTCCGCGAACGCGCCGGAGAGCAGGTGGCCGGCGCCGGGGGCGAAGGCCGGCAGGCCGAGGGCGCGCAGCATCTGGTGGGTGGTGCAGACGGCGGCCGAGACGACCGGTTTGCCGAGCCGCTGCTCGGCCTCCTCGATCGCCGACAGCGAGGGCATCTGCACACAGGCGGACAGCACCACCGCGTCGGCCCGGCTGTGCGCGAGGCCGGCCGCGATGTCCGGCAGCCGCGCCGGGTCGTGGGCGGCGACATCGAGGTTGTCGGCGATCTCCAGGGCCGCGAAGTCCACCACCTCGATGCCCTCGTGGCCGAGGTAGTCGACCACGGTGCGGGCCAGCGGGCGCAGGTAGGGGGTGACGACGGCGACCTTCCGGGCGCCGAGCGTGTGCAGCCCGGTCACCAGCGCGCCGGCGCTGGTGACCACGGGCGCGGCGGCGCCGTTCTCGACGGTGCGCCGGTGCAGCCGCTGCTCGGCCTCCCGGTGGTAGCCGGGGCCGGTGGCCATCACCGCGACCAGGCAGGCGTAGCCGAGCACATCGACCCGGGCGTCCGCGAGTTCGGCGGCGCACCGGTCGGACTCGGCGTCCATGGCGCGCAGTTGCTCGGGGGTGACCCGGGTCATCCGCATCCGGCTGGAGTGGAAGGTGAAGCGCTCGGGCGCGACCCGCTCGCGGGCCCGCAGCAGGGCGGGGACCTCGGTCTCCATGGTGACGTTGGAGCTCGGGACGATCTGGCCTATCCGGTAGCTGGTGGTCATCGGGGCGGGCTCCTCTGCGGGGGTGGGCGGCCGGTCAGCGGGCGTCGACCACGGGGTTGGCGAGGGTGCCGATCCCCTCGATGGTGGCCTCGACCAGGTCGCCGGGCCGGAGGAACTGCGGGGGCACCATCCCGGCGCCGACGCCGGAGGGCGAGCCGGTGGCGATGACGTCGCCGGGTTCCAGGGTGACGCCGGAGGAGATGTCGGCGATCAGCCGGGCGATGCCGAACAGCATGTGGCGGGTGTTGGAGTCCTGCCGCAGTTCGCCGTTGACCCGCAGGGACAGGTCGAGCCGCTGCGGGTCGGGGATCTCGTCGGCGGTCACCACGACCGGGCCGAACGGCGCGTAGGTGTCCTGGCCCTTGGAGAAGAACCACTGGCCGGAGCGGCGCTGGTCGCGGGCGCTGATGTCGTTGACGATGCTGTAGCCGAAGACGTGCCGCAGGGCGTCGGCCTCGGCCACCCGGAAGGCGGGCGTGCCGATGACGACGGCGAGTTCGCACTCCCAGTCGAGCTGCTTGGTGAGCTCGGCGTTGTGCAGGATCGGCTGGCCGGGGCCGGTGACGGCGGTCGAGGGCTTGCTGAACAGCACCGGCCGGTCGGGCAGTTCGCGCTCGGTGTCGAGGGTGCGGTGCGACTCGGCGACGTGCTCGACGTAGTTGAGCCCGACCCCGACGATCTTGCCGGGCCGCAGCGGGGCGCGCAGCGTCACCTCGGCGAGCGGGCGCACCGGGGAACCCCCGGCCGTCGCGTCGGTGAGCAGTTCGCGGACGGCCGCGAGGACCGGTTCGCCGCCCGCGACCAGGCCCAGCAGGTCGGGGGGCAGCCGGACGCCGGCGGCGGAGGCGAGGGCGGACAGGTCGGCGACCCGGTCCCCGGCGAGCAGGGCGCCGGGGCGGGGGGTGTCGTCGCCGGGGATGCAGTAGGTCAACAGCCGCATGGGTGTGCGCTCCTGGTCACGGGGTGGTGGTGGGCTGGTGCCCGTCGTGCTCCGGGTAGGGCTCCTCGCGGTACAGGCCGAGCGAGTGCATCACCGGGAAGTCGTTGAAGGAGAACAGGCAGGCGTCCTCGCCGGGGTCGAGGTTCGCGTGCTCGTGCCAGGCCCAGGACGGCACCACGAAGATGTCGCCCTGCTGCCAGCTGAACCGGTGGCCGGCGACCACCGAGACGCCCCGCCCCTTGGCGGCGGTGTAGACCACCGAACCGGTGTGCCGGTGGGCCCGGGTGGCCTGGCCGGGGCGCAGCAACTGGAGGTGGGCGCCCATGGTGGGCATCACCGAGCCGCCGGTGACGGGGTTGGTGTACTCCATGATCACCCCGTCCCAGGGCGAGCCCTCGGTGGCGCGGGCGAGCCGGGTGAGCGCGTGGTAGCTGGGCTCCCAGGGCCAGCCGAGCAGCGGCGAGTACGGCCGGGTCCACTTCTCCATGCCGTACGGCAGCAGGTTGCCGCCGTAGCTGAGCAGGGAGGAGTTGGCCACCGGTCCGGGCCGCTGGTACAGCTCGGGGTGCACCTCGTAGAAGTTGGCGTCGAGCATGTTGACCAGCGGGATGTCCAGGCCGTCCTGCCAGATCACCGGGGCGTCCTCGGACTCGTTGCCGTGCTCGTGCCAGGCGCCGTTGGGCGTGATCGCGAAGTCCCGCGGGCCGACCTTGAGCTTCTGGCCGTCGACGATCGTCCAGGCGCCGGTGCCCTCGTGCACGAAGCGCAGCGCGGAGGCCTGGTGGCGGTGCGCGGTCATCGCCTCGCCGGGGCCCATGATCTGCAGGCCGGTGTACAGCAGGCCGACGGCGGCGCTGAGTTCGCGGCGGCCCGGATTGACCAGCATGACCACCCGGCGGCCGGCGTCGTCGGCCCTGACCAGGGGCAGCGCCTTGCGGACCAGCGGGCGCAGGTCGGCGTAGCGCCAGAGCACCGGCACCGACTTCGGCTGCGGGTACCAGGGCTCGATCTCGTTCGCCACGGTCCACAGCGCGCCCGCGTCGACCTTGGCCAGCTCGTCGTAGTAGGCGGCGAGTTCGGGGTTGTCGGTGACCCGGGCGCGGCCGATCCGGTCGTCGTCGTAGTCGGTCATTCCTCCTCCTTCGGGGGCGGTTCGGGAAGGGTCAGCGGCCGCAGCGGGCGGTTGTCCACGTGCAGCCGGAAGACGTCGAAGCGGTTGTAGTGGCCGACGATGTCGTGCATCTGCTTGGGGCGGACGCAGTCGCCGAGGTCGATCTCGGCGTACACGATCCCCTCCTCGTCCACCAGCGGCTCGGTCACCGCGCGGCCGTCGGGCCCGAAGATTCCGGACAACGCGCTGCGCGGGCGGGAGAGTTGCTTGCGGAGCTGCTGGTCCTCGCCGGCGATGGCGTCGACGATCTCCGGGGAGATGGTGGAGCAGGAGACCACGGTGAAGACCTTGCCCTCGAAGCAGTGGGCGGCGGCGCGCAGCGCGATCGCCTCCGCCATGTCGTAGTCCTCGGGGGCGACCGGCAGTGCGATGTAGCAGGCCGCGTGGACGAGTTCGCCCTGGGCGAGCAGGGTGAACCGGGCCAGCGGGTTGGTATTCTCGCCGCAGGCCAGCGCGCCGAGCGGGCCGACGGCGGTGTCGTGGACCCGCAGGGTGCTGCCGTCGCCCGGGGTCCAGGTCAGCTTCTCGGCCCAGGTGGGGACCAGCTTGCGGTGCGCGCTCAGTAGTTCGCCGTCGGCGTCGATGACCAGCACGGTGTTGTACAGCACGCCGAGGCTGTGCCGGCCGCGCTCGTTGACGCCGATCACCAGCACCACGCCGGCCCGGCGGGCGGCGGCGCGCAGGGCGTCGACGTACGGGCCGGGGACGTCCACCGAGGCGCGGTAGAGGCGCTCGTACCAGGGGGAGCCCTGGACCGGGTTCATGGTCCAGTTCCAGTACGGGTAGCCGGGGACGAACACCTCGGGGAAGACCACCAGGGTGGCGCCGTGCTCGGCCGCCTCGTGGATCAGGGCGACCGCCTTGGCCACGGTGGCGGCGGGGTCCAGGAAGACGGGCGAGGCCTGGACGGCGGCCGCGGTGAAGCGCGGGCGCCGCAGTGCGGCGGCGATCGGCTCGGTCATCGGTCCTCCTCGGTGCGGTCGGTGCGGTGGGCGCGGTCGGTGTACCGGGTGCGGTCGGTGAGTCCGGCGGCGCCCGGCCGCCAGCGCCGGTGCACCGGCGGCTCGGGCTCGCGCACCAGCCGCAGCCTCGGCGCCACCCGGTCGGAGCCCGGTCCGGGCGGGCGCCGGCTGCCCGCCGCCCACGGCCCGGGCCAGCGGGCGCCGGGACCGGTGTACCCCTGCTCGGCGGCGGCATGCAGGGTCCACAGCGGGTCGTGCAGCTGGGCCCGGCCGACCGCGACCAGGTCGGCCCGCCCGGCCAGCAGTACCGAGTTGGCGTCGTCGTACCCGGAGATCGCGCCGACCGCGACGGTGGGCAGGCCGGTGGCCGCGCGCACCAGCTCGGCGAACGGCGTCTGGTAGCCGCGCCCGTACGGCGGCCGCTGGTGGGCGACGACCTCGCCGGTGGAGACGTCCACCGCGTCCGCCCCGCCGTCCCCGAGGGCCCGGCAGATGGCGACGGCCTCCACCTCGCTGGTGCCACCCGGTGCCCAGTCGCTCGCCGAGATCCGCACCAGCAGCGGCCGCCCGGCCGGCCAGACCGCGCGGACCGCCGCCAGCACCTCCAGCGGCAACCGCAACCGTTGGGCGAGCGGGCCGCCGTAGCGGTCGGTGCGCCGGTTGGTGAGCGGGGACAGGAAGCCCGAGAGCAGGTGGCCGTGGCCGAACTGGAGCTCCAGCACCTCGAAGCCGATCCGCGCCGCGCGCTCGGCGGCGGCCGCGAAGTCGGCGACCACGGCGGCGAGTTCGACCTGATTGGCCTCGTGGGGCCGCGGGCTGTCGGCGTTCCAGGGCAGCGGCGAGGCGGCCAGCAGCGGCCAGCCGTCCGCGCCCAGGGACCGGCCGATCCCGTCCGGTCCGGGCACCGAGGTGGCGGCCCGCCGCCCGGCGTGGGTGAGCTGGATCCCGAGCGGGGTGTCGCTCACCGCCCTGACCGAGGCGACGAGTTCGCGCCAGGCCGCCTCCTGCCGGTCGTTCCACAGGCCCGGACAGTGGTCGGTGGCCCGGCCCTCCGGCGTGACCGCCGTCATCCCGGCGACCACCAGCCCGGCGCCGCCGAGCGCATGGACGGTCAGCTGGGCCCGGTCGAAGGCACTGGGCAGCGCGTCGGGCGAGGTGAAGGTGGCCAGCGGCGGCACCACCACCCGGTTGCGCAGCTCCAGCGCGGCCAGCTTGAGCGGCCGGAACATCGGCGGCACCGCCGCCGCCCCGGCCGGATCGGCGCCGCCCGCGAACGCCGCCTCCACCGCCGCGACGAACCCGGGGTCGCGGGCCCGGAGGTTCTCGTGGGTGACCCGGCGGCTGCGGGTGAGCAGGTTGAACGCGAACCGGTCGGCGTCCTGACCGGTCCGCCGGTCGATCGTCTCGAACCACTCCAGGCTGGCCTGCGCCGCCCGCTGGGTGGACTCCACCACCGGCCGCCGCTCCGCCTCGTACGCCGCCAGCGCCTGCTCCACGGTGGGCTGTTCGCTGAGGCTCGCGGCCAGGGCGAGGGCGTCCTCCAGGGCGAGCTTGGTACCCGATCCGATCGAGAAGTGCGCCGAGTGCGCGGCGTCGCCGAGCAGCACCACGTTCCGGTGCCGCCAGGTGGCGTTGCGCACCGTGGTGAAGCGGATCCAGCGGGAGGCGTTCGGGATCAGCCGGTGTCCCTCCAGGTGCGGGGCGAGCAGCTCCGCGCAGCGCCGCACGCTCTCGTCGTCGCTCTCGCCGCGCGCGAACTCCCGGTCGGCGAGGGCCTCGAAGCCGGCCCGGCGCCAGGCGTCCTCGGCGATCTCGACGATGAACGTCGACCGTTCCGCGCTGTACGGGTAGGCGTGCACCTGGAGCACCCCGAAGTCGAAGCGCTCGACGAGGAAGGTGAAGGCGTCGAAGACCTTGTCGGTGGCGAGCCACATGTAGCGGGCGTGCCGCTCGTCCAGCTCCGGCCGGAAGGTGCCGGCGTACGCGGCCCGGGTCGCCGAGTGGATGCCGTCGGCGGCGACCACCAGGTCGTACTCCTCGGCGAGTTGCTCGACGGGGGGTGCGGGGGTGCGGTAGCGGACGTCCACCGCCAGTTCGTCGCAGCGCCGTTGCAGGATCGCGCGCAGCCGGTTGCGGTCCAGCGCCGCGAACCCGTGGCCGCCGCTGGTGCGCACCTGACCGGCGTACCGGACGTCGATGTCGCTCCAGCGCGCGAACTCGGCGCTCAGCGCGGCGAACACGGCCGGGTCGGCCTGCGCGATGCCGTCCAGGGTCTCGTCGGAGAACACCACCCCGAAGCCGAACTCGTCGTCCCGGCCGTCCCGTTCGAACACGGTGATCTCCCGCTCCGGCGCCAGCTGCCGGGCCAGGGCGGCGAAGTAGAGCCCGCCCGGCCCGCCGCCGATCACCGCCACCCGGCGGGCGGCCCCGGTCACGGGGGCACCCCCTGCCCCTGCCCCGGTCACCGGAGCACCTCCGGGTCCTGCCGTCCGGCCCCGGTCAGCGCCCGGCGCACCGGCTCCGGCCAGGGCTCGGTGCCCTTGGCGTGCGGCGCGGCGTGCACCACCGACATCCGCCCGCCGGCGGCCGGGCCGTTCGGGCCGTACACCTCGAAGGCGTAGTGCAGCGAGGAGCCGCCGATCCGTTCGACCCGCAGTTCGACCCGGACCAGGTCGCCGAACCACAGCCGTTCGCGGTAGTCGGCCTCGAAGTGCACCCGGGGGATCCGGCCGAACAGCCCGTCCAGGCCCAGCCGGCGCAGCAGCGTCGCCTCGGCCGCCTCGGCCCAGCGCTGGACGGCCGAGAAGTGGTAGTGCCCGGCGGCGTCGGTGTCCGACCACTCGACCCGCCGCTCGACGGTCACGCTGGCGGGTTGCGGACCGGCCGCCGCCGTGACCGTCGGCGTCTCGGGCGCGGCCCGGCGGCGCAGCTCGGCCCGGGCCAGCTTCCCGGTCGCGGTGCGCGGCAGCGCGTCGACGAACTCGACCGCGCGCGGGTACTTGTAGGGCGCGATGGCCCGTTTGACGTGCTCCTGGAGCGCCCGGACGGTGTCCGGCCCGGCGGCGACCCCGGCGCGCAGCACCACATAGGCCTTGACCACGGTGCCGCGCCGCTCGTCCGGCGCCCCGACCACCGCGCAGTCGGCGACGTCGGGGTGGTCGGCGAGCACCTGCTCCACCTCGGGCCCGGCGATGTTGTAACCGGAGGAGACGATCATGTCGTCATTGCGCGCCCGGTACCAGAAGTACCCGTCCGGGTCGCGCACATAGGTGTCCCCGGTGAGGTTCCAGCCGTCGCGCACGTACTCGTGCTGGCGGTCGTCGCGCAGATAGCGGCAGCCGGTGGGGCCCTTGATCGCGAGCCGCCCGGGCTGTCCGTCCGGCACCGGCCGGCCCTGCTCGTCCAGGATCGCCGCCCGGTAGCCTGGGACCGGCCGGCCGGTCGAGCCGGGGCGGATGTCGCCGTCGGCGGCGGAGATGAACACGTGCAGCAGCTCGGTGGCCCCGATGCCGTCGATCAGCCGCTGCCCGGTGGCCTCGCGGAACGCCTCCCAGACGGCGGCCGGCAGGTGTTCGCCGGCCGAGACGCACCGCCGCACCCCGGCGAGCCGGTCGGCCAGCCCGGCGGCGAGGATCGCCCGGTAGGCGGTCGGCGCGGTGAACAGCACGTCGACCCCGTGCCGGTGGACGTGCTCGGCCAGTTGCTCGGGTGTGGCCTGCTCCAGCAGCAGGGTGGCCGCGCCGGCCCGCAGCGGGAAGACCACCAGGCCGCCGAGGCCGAAGGTGAAGGCGAGCGGCGGGGTGCCGGCGAACAGGTCCTCGGCGGTGGGCCGCAGCAGGTGCCGCGAGAAGGTGTCGGCGTTGGCGAGCACGTCGCGGTGGAAGTGCAGGGTGGCCTTGGGCCGTCCGGTGGTGCCGGAGGTGAAGGCGATCAGCGCGACGTCGTCGGCGGCGGTCGGTACGGCGGTGAACGGGCCGGCCGTCGCGGCGCAGCGTGCGGTGAGGTCCTCGGGCCCGGGGCCGCTGTACGGCACCACGGTCAGCCCGGGTGTGGTGGCCTGCTCCAGTTCGGTGAGGAAGCGGTGGTCGCAGAGGGCCAGGACGGGCGCCGCGACCTCGTGCAGGGCGGTCAGCTCGGCCGCCCGCAGCAGCGGCATGGTGGTCACCACCACCCCGCCGGCTTTCAGGACACCGAGCCAACAGGCAACCAGCCAGGGCGCGTTGGGTCCCCGTAACAGGACCCTGTTGCCGGGCACCAGGCCCAGCGGCCCGGTCAGCAGCCGGGCCACCGCGTCGGCGTGCCCGCGCAGTTCGCCGTACGACCAGACGCCGTCCGGCGTGACCAGGCAGCGCCGGTCCGGGCCGAACCGCTCGATCGTCGCATCGAGCAGCTCGTGTGCGCAGTTCAATCGGTCCGGATAGGCCAACTCCGGTAGGTCGAACAGGAATTCGGGCCACTCCTCGAAGGGTGGCAGGTTGTCTCGACAGAACGTGTCCACGTGCGCAGAGGGCGAGAGCTCCATGGGTGGGCCACCTCATCGGGCGAGCGGGAGTGAGGCAAGTATCGCGCTTCGGTGACGCCAGTCAAGAGAGCGATACATACATTCGGCCCAGCCCAGCCCAGCCCAGCCCAGCCCGCCGTCCGGCCCAGGCCCGCCCGCCGCCCGGTGAGGTCGGAAGGCGCGCCCCGAGGGGCCCGCCCTACCGCGGGGTGGACTCGTCGCCCCGGAAGGGAGCGCCGTGACCGGGCACGATGAGGTCCGCGGTGGCCAGCACCCGGAGCCGGGAGGCCCGCAGGAGCTCACGGTCCGGAGCCACCGGGTCCTCCGCCGGTCCGGCCGCGTGCCACCACAGGTCGCCGGCGAACGCGACCACGCCCTCCGCCGTCCCGGCCAGCAGCGTGATGTCCTCGGCGCTGTGCCCGGGCGTGCGGATCAGCCGCAGGGACGGGGTCAGCTCGTACCCCTCGGCGTCCCGGTTGGTCCACTGGTGGCCCCGGTACTCGACCCGGTGGTCGTGCACCCGGGCGCTGCCGAAGAGGCCCACGTTCATGGTGTTGTCGGGGTGGTGGTGGCTGAGCACCACATCGGTGATGTCCTCGGGGCCGAGCCCCAGCGCGGCCAGCGGGCCCAGGATGTCGTCCTGGCTCGCGACCATGCCCGGGTCGAAGATCACATGCCGTCCGGCGTCCGTGACGTAGGAGACCGTGGCGGCGACCCCGGGGCCGGTGGAGCCCACGTAGCCGGTGGTGAGGACCTGGAAAGTGGCGCTGCGGCCGAGCGGTGCATCGGTGACCGGTGCATCGGCGAGCGGTGCGTCGGTGAGCGGTGCGTCGGTCTTGGGGGCGTCTGCGAGCGGTGCGTTCGTCATGCGTCGATCCTGTCGAACGCCCGCGCCCCCGACGAGTGGCACAGATGCCAGCGATCGCAGGAAAGGTGCCAGCCTCCCGCCGCCCGCTGTGCCACACTCCGCGGATGGCCCCCTTCACCACCGTCGCCGCCTACGTCCCGCCCGGTGCCGGCATGCTCGCCGTCGGCATCGTTGCCGAGGTCTTCGGCCCGCACGGGGCGGAACTGCCGGGCTTCGACTTCGCCCTCTGCGCCGACCGCCCCGGCAGCGTCGACACCGACCTCGGCGTGCCGCTGGCGATCGCGCACGGCCTGGACCGGCTCGCCGCCGCCGACCTCGTGCTCGCCCTCCCCGGCGCCGGCTTCCGCCCCCCGCCCCCGCCCGCCGTCCTGGACGCCCTGGCGGCCGCCCACGACCGCGGCGCCCTGGTCGCCGCCCACTGCGTCGGCACCTTCGCGCTCGCCGCCGCCGGACTGCTCGACGGCCGCCGCGCCACCACCCACTGGCGCTTCGCCGGACTGCTGGCCCGCAGCCACCCGGAGGTCACCGTCGAACCCGAGGCCCTGTACCTGGACGACGGCCGGATCACCACCGGTGCCGGCGCCGCCGCGGGCTTCGACCTCTGCCTGCACCTGATCCGGCGCGAACACGGCGCCGCCGTCGCCAACCACATCGCCCGGGACATGGTGCTGCCCTCCCACCGCGACGGCGGCCAGGCCCAGTACCTCGCCGCGCCGGTGCCCGAGGACGGCGAGGACGAGCGACTGGCCGAACTGCTCGGCTGGGCCCGCGCCAACCTCCACCGGCCGCTGCCGGTCGACGAACTGGCCCGCCGCGCCGTGATGAGCAAGCGCTCCTTCCTCCGCCGCTTCACCGCCGCCACCGGCACCACCCCGCACGCCTGGCTCGGCGAGCTGCGGCTGACCGCCGCCGAGGAACTCCTGGAGACCACCGACCTGCCGGTGGAGGAGATCGCCCGCCGGGTCGGCTACAGCGGCGCGGCGGTCCTGCGGGAGCGCTTCGTCCGCCGCCGCGGCGTCCCGCCCCGGGTCTACCGTCGCTCCTTCTCCCGGGTGACCGGGGCCGGGGCGGGGGCCCCGGTCTGATCGTCGGTCGGTCGGTCGGTCGGGCCGTCAGCCGTCAGCCGTCAGCCGTCAACCGTCAGCCGCGTGCCGCGCCCCGCCCACCCGTAGGCCGCCCGCGCAGCCACCGCAGGGCCGCCTCCGCGGCATTGGCCCCGCACATGCCGTGGACACCGGGCCCGGGCGGGGTCGCCGCGGAGCAGAGGTAGTGGCCGGGCAGCCCGGTGGCGTAGGGGTGGAGCGTGGCCCGGGGGCCGAGGACCAGCTGACGGACGTCCTTGGCGCCGGTCATGATGTCGCCGCCGACGAAGTTGGGGTTGTCGGCGGCGAAGTCGGCCGGGCGGCGGACCGCCAGGCCGAGGACGCGCTCCCGGAAGCCGGGCGCGAAGCCCTCGATCCGGGCGATCACCGCCTCGGTGGCGTCCCCGGTCCAGCCGTGCGGCACATGGGCGTACGTCCACAGCGGGTGGACGTCGCCCGCCGAGCGGCCGGGGTCGGCCAGGTACTGCTGGCCGACCAGCACGAACGGCCGCTCCGGCATCCGCCCGGCCGTGACGGCGCGCTCGGCGGCGGCCAGCTCGGCGAAGCTGCCGCCGAGGTGGACGGTCCCGGCGCGGCGGGCCGGCTCGGCCGTCCACGGCACCCCGCCCGCCACCGCGAAGTCCACCTTGAACGCGCCCGGCCCGTGCCGGAACCGGCGGTAGGCGCGGGCGGTCCGGGCCGGCAGCCGGTCGCCGAGGAGGGCGGCGACGGCGCCGGGCGCGAGGTCGTACAGGACGAGGTCGGCGGGCGGCAGCCGGTCCGCCGAGCGGACCGGGACACCGGTCTCCACCACCCCGCCCAGTTCGGTGAGCAGCGCGGCCAGCGCCCGGGTGATCGCCCCGGAGCCGCCGACGGCGACGGCCCAGCCGTGCCGGTGTCCGGCGGTCAGCAGCCCGAGGCCCACGGCGGCGCTCAGCGGCCGGTCCAGCGGTTGGAAGGCGTGCGCCGCGGCCCCGCCGAACAGCGCCCGGGTCCGCTCCCCGGTGAAGGCCCGGGCGACGGCGGCGGCCGGGAGCAGGGCGGGCGCGCCGAAGCGGGCGAGCCGCAACGGGTGGCGGGGAAGCCGCAGCAGCGGGCCCATGAGGTCGTCGGCGAGCCGGTCGTACCCCGCGACCGGCCCCTCGAACAGCTGCCGCCAGCGCCGGCCGTCGGCACCCCCGAGCCCGGCGGCCGTCGCGGCGACCGAGCGGTGCAGGACCCCGGCCGTGCCGTCCGCCAGCGGGTGCGCGCAGTCGATCTCCGGCAGCCGGAACTCCAGCCCGAAGCGCTCCAGGCCGAGGCCGCGCAGGAAGGGCGAGCCGATGGTCATCGGGTGGACGGCGGAGCAGTGGTCGTGCAGCAGCCCGGGCACGATCGCCTCCCCGCTGCGCGCCCCGCCGCCGATCTCCCCGGCGGCCTCCAGCACGGTCACCCGCACGCCCGCCCGGGCCAGCCGGACGGCGGCGGCGAGCCCGTTGGGCCCGCCGCCCACCACTACCGCGGTACTCATGCGGCCAGCATCCCGCATCCGCCGCCGTCAGCGCTGCGGCACCGCGCAGCCCTCCGGCCCGCAGACCTCGCCGGTGGCCGAACCGCTGTCCGCGCCGCTGTCCGCGCCGCCGTCCGCGCCGCCGTTCTCGCCGGTGCCGACAGCGACGAGCGGCACGACCGGCCGGCTGTCCCAGGCCTGCTCCAGCGCTGCGGTGAAGGTCTCGACCGGCTGCGCGCCCGAGACCCCGAGCCGCCGGTCGAGGACGAAGAACGGCACCCCGGTGGCACCCATCGCGCTCGCCGTCGCCTCGTCCTCGCGCACCGCCTCCGCGTAGGCGTCCGGATCGGCCAGCACCCGGGCCGCCTCGGCCCCGTCCAGACCGGCCTCGACCGCCAGCTCGGCGAGCCGCCCGGGCGCGAACGCGGACCGCTCCTCGGCGAAGTTGGCCCGGTAGAGGGCGTCCAGCAGCTCCGCCTGCCGCCCGTGCTCGGCGGCGAAGTGGAGCAGCCGGTGCATGTCGAAGGAGTTCGCGGCGTCACGCCCCGAGCGCAGGTACGCCAGCCCCTCCGCCTCGGCGTTGTCGGCGATCCGCTGCTCCGCCGCCTCGGCCTGCTCCAGCCCGATCCCGTACTTGGCGGCGATCAGCGGCACCACCGGCCGGGCCTCGTGCGGCGCCCGGGGGTCGAGCTCGAACGACCGGTGCACTACCTCCACGGCCTCCCGGTGCGGGAAGCGCTCCAGCGCCCGCTCGAACCGCGCCTTGCCGATGTAGCACCATGGGCAGTTGATGTCGCTCCAGATCTCGACGCGCACGGGTCGCTCCTGTCCTCGCCTGGTGGCGGGGCCTTCCCGCGCACACTCCGGGGAGAACATCCGTGAGGAAGTAAATATTTCTCCCATGAAACATTTGCTCGGGGGCGGGACCGGCACCGTCCCCGGCCTGGGTCAAAGCCCCTTCCCGCCCGTCGAATTGGTGCCGGTCGCACCGGACTCCCGCCGATCGGGTGAATGGGGCCGGGGTGGGCGTTTCGCCCACGAATCAATGCCGTGGCGGCGTGTAGCTTCCGGTGCCGATCGACCCGTTGTCGATCAATCCCTTCCGTGCCACCGGGCGCCCCCCTGCGCGCCCGGCCCGGACCCCTGCCACCCCCGGAGGACCCGACCCCATGCGTTCCCGCCGTCTCGCCGCCCTGTCCCTGGCGGCCGCCCTGCTGGTGACCGGCACCGCCGCCACCCAGAGCGCCGCCGCCACCACGCTCCCGGTCACCGAGGCCCAGGCGGACCCGACCGACTGCCCCAGCGAGCAGTACCGGCCGACCCCCGAGGACAAGAAGAACTTCTACTGCGGCTTCAAGGAGCTCGGCCCCAGGAACCTGCCCACCGGGGTCGCCAAGCTGCTGAAGAACTACGACCGCTTCGGCGGCCTGACGCCGCAGCAGTTCCTCTCCTGGTACCGCGACGGCCTCGACTGGAAGTACCCGGCCGAGGACGGCTTCCGCGACGTCAACGGCACCATCGACCGGACCACCGTCGAGATCCCGACCGGCACCAAGCTCGACCGCTTCGGGCTCTACTACGGCCGCTACCTCTCCAGGATCGGGACGTCCTTCCCCGAGCGCGCGCTCCCGCCGGACAGCCTCAACCCGGTGGTCGAGGAGGGCAAGGAGGTCGACAGCTACCACTGCTACGCCGTGAAGCTGCCCTTCAAGGTCGAACAGGGCGGCATCGCCTCCGGCTTCGCCCAGCCCGGCAGGGGCATCCAGCAGTACCTGAACGAGAAGCTGAAGCCCGCCGAGTTCGGCAGCGACTCCTACAACGTCAAGACCCTGCTGGACCGGAAGTACCTGGAGGCGCTGCCCGACGCCGCCTGCCTCGCCTGACGCCCGCGCAACCACAGGCCCGCCCGCCCCACCGCCACCGGTGGGGCGGGCGGGCTCACGACTCGATGATCCGCCCCGCCGTCGGATGGGAAAGGATCAGGCCGAGCAGCTGGGGGTCCCCGCTGTACAGGTAGGTGGCCTCCTCGGCCGGTGGCCTCGCACCCCCGACCAGCAACAGGTCGAAGCGCATGGTGATGTCCGTGCCGAACTGCTCGGTGAGCATGTCGAACACCGGCCCGGAGACGGCGACGGCCGTGACGAGCCGGTTGCGGTCGTAGCGGTCCCCGATGGTCCTGAGTCTCAACTGTTCGGCTCCGGGCAGGTGTTCGGGGTGGTGGCCGTGCAGGACGGACACGGCGATCGGGGATCGCGGCCGGTCGGCGGGGTCGAGCCGTTTGATCCGGTCCCAGAGGTCCAGGAAGGCGCGCCCGGCCGTGGCCAGGGGATCGCCCGGTCCGAAGAACGTGAGCAGCAGCTCGGCCCCGAACCCGGGCGACGGTCGGGTGAGCCCGCTCTCGATGGTCGAGGCGCGCTGGACCTCGCCGAGGATCCGCTCCAGGACGAGGACCGTTGCCTCGTCGGCGTCCGGGAGCTGAACGGCCAGGTAGAGCTGGTTGGTCCGGACCTCCTCCCCGGACAAGACCCGGAACAGCCGATCGAGCGCTGCTCGATCCTCGGCGGGCCGGTCCACGGGCCGGACCCGGGAGTCGTCCAGGGCCTGGACGAGGGCGCGCAGGAACCACTCGGCAACCGTCCTGTCGCCCAGGCGGTGGTCGATCGCCCGCATGCTCTCGGCGATGGCGGTCAGGTCGCCGAACCGCCGGTCGTCGAGGAGGATCCGCAGCAGGGAACGGGTGAACGCGGAGGCCGTGTCGGTGCGACCGTGCTCGGCCCCGTACCCGGCCAGCGCGACAAGGATCGGCCGCTCGGCCTCCAGCCAGGCCCGGGCCTGATCGGGATGGCTGAAACGGACGGTGAACCGGCGGTCCCCGGACGCGGCGGCCTCCGTCTCCAGCCGGTAGTGCTCCAGCAGCCGGTCGAGTGCGGCCGCCCGGTGGTCGACGTCTGCGTTGGCCTCGCCCCGGCTGAGGGAGTACAGCCGGAGCAGCGGGGGGAGCCGCCAGTGGTCCGGGGTCGGGCCCGGCTCCACCAGGTGGGCCCGGGCCAGCTCCGCCATGAGCTGCTCCGCCAACAGGATGTCGAGGCTCGCCAGTCCGGCGGCGACGTCGGTGGACAGTTCGGAGTACGGGTACACGGAGAGCAGCCGGAACAACCGGCTCTCGCTGCTCGACAGGTCCAGGTACGACTCGGTGAAGGCGACCCGCAGGCTCCGCTCGCGGTGGCTGAGCCCGTCGATCCGGTAGCGCGGGTCGCTCAGCTCCTGGATCAGGGCGGCCACGGGGAGGGCCGGCTGATCGGCCAGGCGGTCGGCGCAGATCGTCAGCGCCAGCGGCAGGCCGTCGCACAGCTCGGCCAGCGCCAGCGCCTGGCGGGGGGCATCGGGCACACGCGTGTCGTCGAGCCAGACCGACTCGAGGTAGTTCTGGAGAAGCCGGACGGAATCCTCCGGGGTCATCGCCTGCAGGTCGAACCGGGTGGCGTCGATCGCCAGCGAATGGCGGGAGGTGACGAGGACGGTGGCCGCACCGTCGAGCGGGAGGTACCGCGCGAGGTCGACGCGCGGTGGCGCGTTGTCGAGTACGAGCAGGAGCGGTCCGGCCTCCGTGCTGAGCTGCGCGAGAACGTCCCGGAGGAGGGCGAGCCGGGCAGGGGCGTCCGGTGGCACGATGTCGGCCGGAATGCCCAGGGCGTGCAGCAGTGCGGCCAGGCCCGGGGTACCGGACGGTACGGGGGTGTCCGGGTGCTCGCGCAGGTCGAGGTAGAGCGCCCCGCCGGGGTACCAGCCGCGCACCAGGACCGTGGCGGCGGCCTGGAGGACGAGTTCGGACTTCCCCACACCGGGGCGACCGGTGAGTACGGCGGTACGAGTCAGGAGCTGCTTGGGTTCGACGGGTGTCAGGAACGACAGCAGCGCGGCGAGAGCCTCGGCCCGGCCGGTGAACGCGGGGGACCGCGCGGGGATCCCGGACCGCGCCGCGGAGCCCGGGACCGGCAGGCGCAGCGTCACCGGCAGGCCCTGGACCGTGGCGTGGACGACCACCCGGTTGCTGCTCGTCCGGCTCGTCCGGCTCGGCGGCGGCGCGGTGGTCGCGGCGGGAAGGGCGCGCGCCAGTTCCGCGTCGAGGTCCGTCTCGGCGAGGATGTCCGGCATGTGCGGCAGGCGCTGCGCCAACCGTCGCAGGGCCGTGGCCTGGCCGGAGTCGTCGGGGTCGTACGCGGGGCCCAGCCGTGCCGCCAGCTCGTCCAGCACCTCGTCGGTGTCGAGGTTTTCGAGTTCGACGGCCGTGGCGCCCGCCGCCCAGTTGCTGGGGCTGTCGGTCGTGACGAGTACGCAACCCCGCCCGTGAATCTCGTGGGAGAACCGGTACTCGGGATCGGCGGACCAGCCGTCCGGGGGGAGGCAGTCGAGGACGACGAGCCAGTCCCGGTGCCGTGCCAGCCGTTCCCACAGGGCGGCCGGGGAGGACGCGTCGTAGGGCTCGTCGGCGGGGGACAGGGCGGGGGAGAGGGCGTACCAGAGCCGGCCGAGCCCGCGCTCCAGGGAGCCGGGCGAGGTCGCGTCGATCCAGTGGGTGAAGCTGTGGCGCTCGCCGTACGCCGCGACGTACTCCTGGACCAATCGTCGGCGCCCCATGCCGGTCGCGCCGACGACGACCGCTACGGCAGGCTGCTCGGGCGGTCCGGACACCGCCCGGTCGGGGTCGAAGGCGGCGGCCAGGGCAGCGAGTTCGCGTTTCCGTCCGATCATCCTCGGCGGTTCCGGCGGGCTCAGCACCGGTCGGACCGGGGACAGCCGATCGAGCCGCAGCGGTGGCGGGTCCGGCTGCGGCGTCCGCGTCGCCTGCGCCCCGCGCGCCGTCCGCGTCACCGCCTCGGCCAGCCGCGCGGCCAGCGCGGCGTGCTGGCCGCCGGCGCTCGCCAGGACCGTCACCGCGACCTCGGCGAACGGCAGGCTCCGCGCCGACAGCCGCACCTCACCGCCGTCCTCCTCGCCGTCCCCGTCCGCTCCGACCAGCCTGGCGACGGCGCGGAAGTCGCGGGTGCCGCCGAAGGTCGCCGCGACCCGGCCGGACACCTTGGTGAGCACGTGCTCCAGCACATGGACGGCCTCGGTGCGGGTCAGTTCGGCGAGCAGTTCCTCCCGCACGCCGTACCGGAAGTCGTAGACCTGCTCGTCCGGGTCGGCGGCCGTTGCGCCCCGGGGTGCGATCAGTCCGGAGAGGAACAGCTCGGCGAGATCGGTCTGCCCGGACTCCGGCACGGTGGCCCGCTGGACCAGCCGCATCACCGGCAGGCTGAGCGGCGCCGCCGCCAGGTGGCAGGCCAGCCGGTACGCGGCGGGCGAGCTGCCCGCCCGGAACCGGGCGACGCGTTCGGCGGGCGTCGCCGGGTCGTTGGCGGGGCCGGTCGGGCGCTGCGGGCGCGGCAGGCCGGCGATCGGTGCGGCGAGCATCGGCGTCCACCCGGAGGTGCGGCCCGAGGTCAGGTCGGCCCAGGGGGTGACCCAGTCGGCGTCGACCTCCAGTACCGGCAGCCAGCGGATGTCCGCCCGGAGTTCGGCGCCCCGGTTGCCAGGCGGGATGCCGGGCAGGGCGGCGTCCGAGCGGAAGGCCGGGACGGGCCGGCCCGCCACGGAGGCGCGTGCGGCCACGAGGGCGCTGCGCAGCGCCGTCCGGTGCCAGAGCCGCCGGGGCAGCACCTGGAGCGCCGCCGCCGGCCGGGCGGCGGCGACACCGGCGAGGAACTCCGGCAGCGCCTCCCCGTACCAGGCCGGGCCGACGCCGTCGGTGAGGACGAGCAGGATCCGCCGGTCGGTCGGGTCGTTGAGCGGCCGGGACCAGTCGGCCCTGGCGGCGGCGGGCGCGCCCGGGCGGCGCCGGTGGAACGGCGCGAGGGTGGGGACCGGCCGGTCGGTGTCGAGCGCCCAGCACCGCACGTCGGCGAAGGCGCCGTGCCGCTCCAGCAGGGTGCTCAGCTCGCCGGCCAGCCGGTGCCAGACGGCCATTGTGGCGCCGGTGTCCACCAGCAGGTCGACCGAGAAGCGCGGCTGCTGGGCGGGCCGCCAGACCGGGAGCAGGATGCCGGTCTCGGCGGTGGCCTCGGCCGTCGCCTCCTCGTCGAGGGTGGCCCGGCCGGGGGCGTCGACCGCGTGGCGCAGTGGGCGCAGGGCCCGGGCCAGGGCGAGGCCGCCGTCCAGGGCGGCGGGCTGGGTGACCTGGACGGCGTGGCCGCCGGACCGGTCCGCGCCGCCGGCCTCGGGGGGCCCGGAGCGATGGTGCAGCGCGGCGTTCGGTCCGGCGTTCGGTCCGGCGGGCGGTCGTACGGGCGGCGGGTGCGGCAGCGGCAGCGGTGGTGGTACGGCGACGGCGGGTGCCGGATCGGCCGGGGCCCGCCCGGCGGGCCGGGGCGGCGGGGGCTGCCGCGGCACGGCGGTCGACTCCGGCCGGGCAGGGGCGGACCGAGGTTCCCCGGGCGGTCGCGGCACGAAGGACGCCGGCGGCGGGGTCGGCGGCGGCGGGGGCGGCGGCGGGGCCCACAGGCCCGCCCGCCCCGCGGTCCCCC
>NZ_LGDO01000150.1:0-8995 GCF_001279805.1 Streptomyces sp. XY431 | reverse complement strand
GACGGGGACGGTGGGGGTTCCGGCGCGGAGGGTGGCGGCGGTGGTGCCGGCGCCGGCGTGGTGGACGGTGGCGGCCATGCGGGGGAAGAGCCAGTCGTGCGGGGTGTCGCCGATGGTGAGGACGTCGTCGTTGTCGTCGGGTGCGCTGAGGCCGCTCCAGCCGGACTGGACGACGGCGCGGACGCGGGCGGCGCGGACGGCGGCGAGGACGGTGGCGGTGAGCCGTTCGGGGTCGGGGACGACGAGACTGCCGAAGCCGATGTACACGGGTGGCGGTCCGGCGGCGAGGAAGTCCAGGAGGCGGTGCGGGGGTTGCCAGTCGGGGTCGGTCCGGGGCCACCAGTAGCCGGTGACGCCGAGGGACGGGCTCCAGTCGGCGGGGCGGGGGACGACTCGTGGCGAGAAGCCGTGCAGCACGGTGCGGTTGCGGCGGCCGCGTGCCACAGAGCGGGCGGGCAGGCCGAGTTGGCGGCGGAGGCCGTGGACGGCGGGGGCGAAGAGCCGGTCGACGGCGGCCTGCACAGCGTGGCCGGCGAGCAGGTTGCCAGGTCCGCCGAGGGATCGGGTGCCGGTGACCGCCGGTGCGAACTCGCGGGTGGGGGAGAGAGGTTGGAGGTGGAGGGCGATGTTCGGGATGCCGGCTGCCTCGGCGACGGCCTGGCCCAGGTCGGCGGTGGTGCTGGTGGTGAGGAGAAGGTCGGCGCCGGGTTCTGCCGCGGCGGCGATCCCCGCGCCGAGGGCGGGCATGAACGAGCGTGCGAGGCGCACCAGTTGGAGGAGGCCGAGCGGCCCGGAGCCGGCCCGCAGGAGCTGCTGGCCTTGGGCGGAGGCGAGTTCGGCGCGCGGGTCGATCGGCAGCGGGCGGAACTCCAGTCCGCAGGCGCGGACGGAGTCGGCGAAGGTCGCGTGGGTGGCGAGGGCCACCTGATGGCCGGCCGCGTGGAGGCGGGCGCCGAGTCCGGTGAAGGGGGCGACGTCGCCCCGTGAGCCGGCGGTGGCGATCAGGATGCGCATGGCCGCAGTATTCCGGGGCAGTCGGGTCCCGAGAAGGGCGCCACGCCAGCGGTGGACCGCGGGCCGCGGGCCTTCGCGCGCGGACGTGCCGGGCGCGGAACCGTCCGGCGGTGGTGCGGCGTCCCTGCAGGCAGTACGGCGTGCACGGGGCCGCCGTACGGCTCGAAGGGCGGTAGGACGCATGAGCTTCGTCGCATGGATCGTGCTGGGCCTGGTGGCCGGGGCCCTGGCCAAGCTGCTGCTGCCGGGGCGGGACCCGGGGGGTCTGGTGGTGACCACCCTGATCGGTGTCGCCGGCTCCTTCGTCGGCGGATGGATCTCCGCGAAGTTCCTGGACCGGCCGGTGACGGCGCAGTTCTTCGACCTGGCGACCTGGGCATCCGCGATCGGTGGCGCCCTGGTGCTGCTGATCCTCTACCGGCTCGTCTTCGGCAACTCCCGCGACTGACCGCGGGCCGGGGCACCCGGCAGGGGCGAGGAGAGTAGGTACGACGGGCCGGACCGGCCGCGCGGGAGACGGCGCGGCCGGTCCGTCGTGTCCGGACCGTGCCGCCCCGCTGGGCGGCACGGTGGGCGGATGTCCGGCGGGGAAGGGGTCAGGCCCTGGCGGCCAGGCCACCGAGGATGAGCCGCCAGAGGGCCTCGAACCGCTCGTCGGCGGCCGGGTCGGACCAGCTCGCCGCATGGGCGGGGTCGTGGAAGTGGGCGGTCGCCTCGAACACGGCGCGGGCGGTCGCGTCGATGCTGGTGGTCGAGTCGATGTCGGTGCTCGAGTCGGTGCGGGCGGGGTGGAACTCCTTGCTCTCCACGCCGTCCCGGACGATATCGGCGATCTGGGAGATCAGCGTCCCGATGTGGGTCTCGACCGTGTGGCTGTTCTCGCCCACCAGCGTCATGTAGGTCGCGAACAGCTGAGGGTCGTCGAAGGCCTTGCGGCGCTTGGCGGCGAAGAGCGTGGCCAGCCAGCGGTGCAGTCGCTCGGCGGCCGGCCCGGTCTCGGTGGTGATGAGGCGCAGCTCGTCGTGGGCCTGGGCGAGCCAGCGTTCGGTGACGGCCTCGCGCAGCGCCGCCTTGCTCGGGAAGAAGCGGTAGACGCTGCCGTGGCTGACGCCGAGCGTGCGGGCGACGTCGACGACGGTGGCCTTCGCCGGGCCGAACCGCCTGAGGACGTCCTCCGTCGCGCCCAGGATCTGCTCGGCGGTGAGTGCGCTGTCCGTGCTCACGGGGAGGTACGTCCTTACGGGTGAGGCGTCCGCCAACCGGGGTGCGGCGGGTGGACGGTCGGCCGGTCGGCGGCCGGTCGGGGCGGGGCCGCCGACCGGTCGGCGGTTGGTGCGGGTGCTGACGGTCCCGCCCGGAGCGGTCTGCCGACGCGGCCGGGACCGCGCCTCAGTGCTCGCTGTCGAGATGGGCCATCTGGGCGGCAGCGTACCTGTCGCCGGCCGCGGACCCGGCAGGGACCGCCGCCTCGATGGCCGCGAGGTCGGCCTCGGTGAGGGTCACGTCGAGCGCTCCGAGAGCCTCGGTGAGGCGGTCGCGGCGGCGGGCGCCGACCAGCGGGACGACGTCCTCGCCGCGCGAGGCGACCCAGGCGATCGCGATCTGCGCGACGGTGGCCTTCCGTTCGGCGGCTACCGCGCGCAGGGCGTCGACGAGCCGGAGGTTGTGGGTGAGGTTGTCGCCCTGGAAGCGGGGGCTGTGGCCGCGGAAGTCGGTGCCGGCCAGTTCCCGGTCGTTCTGCCAGTGGCCGCTGAGCAGGCCGCGCGAGAGCACGCCGTAGGCGGTCACGCCGATGCCGAGCTCACGCGCGGCGGGCAGGATCCCGGCCTCGACGGAGCGGGAGATGAGCGAGTACTCGATCTGGAGGTCACTGATCGGGTGGACGGCGGCGGCGCGGCGCAGGGTGTCGGCGCCGACCTCGGATAGGCCGATGTGGCGGACGTAGCCGGCCTGGACCAGCTCGGCGATCGCGCCGACCGTCTCCTCGACCGGCACGGCCGGGTCCAGCCGGGCGGGGCGGTAGATGTCGATGTGGTCGGTGCGCAGGCGGCGCAGGGTGTAGGCGAGGGCGGTCTTGACCGCCGCCGGGCGGGCGTCGTAGCCGAGCCACTGGCCGTCCGGGCTGCGCTGGGCGCCGAACTTCACGCTGATCCGGACCTCCTCGCGGTCGCGGCCGCGCAGCGCCTCGTGGATCAGCAGCTCGTTGTGGCCCATGCCGTAGAAGTCGCCGGTGTCGAGCAGGGTGACGCCGGCGTCGAGGGCGGCGTGGATGGTCGCGATGCTCTCGGCCTCGTCGGCGGGGCCGTAGAGGTCCGACATGCCCATGCAGCCGAGGCCGAGGGTGGAGACCGTCGGGCCGGTGGCGCCGAGCTTGCGCGGGGGGAGGTGGCGGGGGTTCTGGGTGGTGGACATGGGTCAACGATGACACAGCGACTGACAGAATTCAAAATCTGTCATCTGAAATCTGTTAGCTGTCATTTGTCGATCACCGGGGCCCGGGCCGGCTGCGGTGGCCGGGCGTGTGGAGGTGTGGGGAGGTGTGGAGGTACGGGGCCGTTCGGGTCCCGGTCGCTGCGCACCGCCGGAGCGGCTCACCCCTTGTGCTCGCCGCACTCCCCGCTCCGGTCGCAGTGCGGCGGCTCCGCGCTCCGGCCGCAGCCGCACAGCATCGCCCGCGGCGCCTCCCGGACCTCCCCCGACGCGTCCGTCACCCGCAGCTCGCCTCGGACCAGCAGCCGTCCGTCGGCCGTCCGCCGCACCGTGGTCGGCCGCTCCGGGGCCTCCGCCCCGCCGCCCGCCAGTCGGTAGGCCAGCGCCCCCGTCGGACAGCGGCGCACCACCTCGGCGATCACCCCCGGCTCGGCGGCGTCCGGCATGATCCACGGCCTCCGCGCCGTGTCGAACACCGCCGGCAGCCCGTGCACGCACTCGGCGGCATGCCGGCACACCCGGGCGTCGAAGGACACCGTGATCCCGTCCCCCCGGTACGCCCGGGCTCCGCTGGCGCGCCCACCCGCCGCCTTTTCGCCCCCGTTGCTGCCCGTGCCCTCGGTGCCGCCCGCGCCCCCGGCGCCGCCCGTGCCCCCGGTGCCGCCCGCGCCCTCGGTGCCTGCGCGGCTGACGGCGGCCATCAGTCGCTCACCCGGCTGCGGTTCTCGTACGCCAGGTCGATGTACTCGGGATGCCGGAGCATCCACCCCTTGATGAACGGGCACGTCGCCAGGACCGCCAGCCCCCGCGCTCGCGCGTCGTCCAGGGCCGCCCGGGCCAGCGCCCCGCCGACGCCCTGCCCCTCGTACGCGGGCTCGACCACCGTGTGCGGGTGCACCACCAGCCCGTCGCTGCGCAGGTACTCGGCGAACCCGGCCAGGGTGCCGTCCGACCACGCCTCGAACCGGCCGGCACCCTCGGCATCACGGATCGTGACTGTCATGGCGGACTCCTCGCTGCTCGATGCGCTGCTCGATCCACTGCTCAACGCACTGCGCTCAACGCACTGCTCAACGCTCAACGCACTGCTCGATCCACTGCTCGGCCCGCCGACCGGGCCGTCGGCGCCGGGCCCGGGGGCGTCCGGTCCATCATCGAGCGGACGCCGCGACCCCGCCCGCCGGGTCGTCGGCGCTCGCGACGGCCGCACGCGCGTCACCCGCCGCCGCGCTCGCAGGCCCCGCGTCCGTCGCCGACCGGCTCCCGCCCGGTGCGCGCAGCAGGTGGGCCCGCGCTGGGGGGACGTTCCGCCATGCCACCCGGCTGCCCAGCCCGTACTCCTCCTCGAACCGGCGCAGTAACCGCACCACCGCCCGGTGCCGCGCACTCTGCCGGGGGCCGGACGTCAGCAGCCGTGCCGCCGACGTCCCCAGGTACTCGAAGTACGTCAGCTCGCCTCCCGGCACCAGCAGCCACAGATAGAGATCGAGGATGCGCCGCACCTCCGCCGGTTCGAAGTTGGTGAACGGCAGCCCCGACACGATCACGTCGTACCGTTCGGCGGCCGCTCCCGACCGACCGTCCTCGCGGCCTCCGCCCCCGGCGGCGGGTGGGCCGCACCCCGGCAGGTCCTGCACCCGGCACGTCGACAGCCGCAGGCCGAGATCCGTCCCGCGCCGCGTCAACTCCTCGTCCGTCCGAAGCCGTTGGGCGAACCGGGGATTGGGCTCCACCACGTGCAACCGGTCTCCCGGCCGCAGCACCCGGACCAGCCGCCGCGTCACCACGCCCGTCCCGGCCCCCACCTCCAGCACCGAGAGCGGACGGTCCGGACGGCTCGTCGCCGGGACCGTCAGCGCGTTCACCAGCTCCGCCCCGCTCGGCGCCACCGCGCCCGTCAGCCGGAACGTGCGCAGCGCCTCGGACAGGAAGAGCCACCCGTCACCGCCGCCCGGTCTCCGCCGCCCGGCGCGAGCGGTCGCGGCGCCCGCGATCTCCGTGGTGTCGGCGGGGGAGACGGGCCCCTGGCCAAGCTGATGTGTCGTCATGACAGTGACGCTAGAGAGAGTCCGACCTGCGTGGAATGGCCGAAAGATGCTCCGCACCCCCGACGAAAGTCGAGGGTGCCGATGGCCGATCGACAGGGGTGGCGCACTGCCGGTTCGTCGTAGCATCGGGCCCGGACGACGGACGGAGGGAGGTGGATCCGCATGAACAACCAGCAACGCCTGCTCGGCTGGTACGCCCCCGGTCGGCACCGCCCGACCGAGACGCTGCTCCTGCTGACCGTCCTCGTGCTCGTCGTCGAGGAGAGCCTCGCCCAGTGGCACGTCCACGATCTCCCCTGGCACCCGGTGCGCATGGCCGGAGCCGTCCTCGCCCCGCTGTCCCTGCTGCTGGCCCGCCGCCACCCGGTCGCCGCCGCCGTACTTCCCGTCCTGTTCAGCGGACTGCTGAACCGCGCCTTCCCCGGCCTGTTCAGCCTCTACCACCTGGCCTCGACGGGTCGCTCCGGCCCGGCACTCGCCGCCGCGGTCGCGCTCGCCGGGCTCGGCGCGGTCCGGGCCGAGACCCTCGCCGACTGGGCCGGCACCACCGGTTCCCAACTCCTGGTCGAAGCGGCCGTCCTCTCCCTCGGGCTGTGGCTGCACAGCCGCCGCGTGCTGATCCGGACCCTGAACGCCAAGGTCGAGGCACTCGGCCGGGAGCGCGAACTCCGGGCCGAGCAGGCCCGCTCCGCCGAACGTGCCCGGATCGCCCGCGAGATGCACGACGTCCTCGCCCACCGGCTCAGCCTCCTCGTCCTGCACGCCGGTGTGCTGCGCGACCAGGCCGGGGCCGGCACGGTGGCGGACGACCCGGAGCGCCTCGCCCACCGCCTCGAACTGCTGCGGGCCACGGCCGCCCGCTCGCTCGACGACCTGCGCGACGTTCTCGGCGCGCTCCGGGCCGATCCGCCCGGACCCGTGGGGACGACCCTGCCGACCGGTCCGTCGGAGCCGGTCGTCCCGTCCGGTCAGGCCGGCCCGGCCGGTGACGCCGGGGCGCCCGACAGCATCCGCACCGCCGTCGGGCGGGGGAGTACGAGCACGAGCACGGGTGCGAGTACGGGAGCACGCGCCGAGCCGGGCCCCGTGCCCTCAGCGGCAGGCGGTGCGCCGCTCCCCGAACCCGTGACTCCCCGTCCACCCGCCGACTCCGACTCGTCGGCCGACTTCCGTCCGCCCGTCGCCGCGCCCGCCCTGCGCGACCTCGCCGAACTCGTCGCCGAGGCCACTGGCTCCGGCCAGCGCGTGGAACTGGCCCTCGCCGGTGACCCGGAGGACATCCCGACCACCCACCGGCTGGCCGTGCACCGGGTCGTCCAGGAGGCGTTGACCAACGCGCGCAAGTACGCCCACACCGCCCCGGTCACCGTCCGCGTCCGGTACGGCGCGCCCGCGACGACCGTCGAGGTACGCAACGGCGCGGGTGACCGGGCTCCGTCCGGTGCCTGTACCGGGGGCGGTTACGGCCTGGTCGGGCTCGGCGAGCGGGTCGGCGCGCTCGGCGGGCACTTCGACGCGGGCCCCGACGGCGGAGGCGGGTTCCGTCTCGCCGCCCGCCTTCCGGCACCGGACCGGCTCCCGGTCCGGCCGCCGCTCAGCCCGACTGCACGGGCGCCCGCCCGGACAGTGCGACGGGCCGTCGACCCGCACCCCGTCGCACCCACCGCACCTGCGATACCCGCCGTACCGACAGCCGTACCGACCACCCCACCGCCCGCTCGGCGCCCCGCCCCGGCGGCCGCCGACCCGTGGACCGGCCCGAATCCACCCAGCGAGGCGACGTGATCCGCACCATGGTGGTCGACGACGACGCGCTGGTCCGGCTCGGACTCGTCGACCTGCTCGCCCAGGACCCGGAGCTGACCGTGGTCGCCGAGGCCGCCGACGGACTGGAGGCCGTCGAACTCGCCGCCCGCCACCGCATCGACGTCGCCCTGATGGACATCCGGATGCCCAGGCTCGACGGCATCGCCGCGACCCGTCGGCTCCGCGCGCTGCCCGACGGCCCGCGCGTCATCGCGCTCACCACCTTCGACCTCGACGAGTACGTCTACCGGGCACTCGCGGCCGGGGCCGACGGCTTCCTGCTCAAAGACACCCCGCCCGCCGAGATCGCTCGCGCCGTCCACGTGGTCGCCGGCGGGCAGGGCATGCTCCACCCGGCCGCCGCCCGCCGCCTCATCGACCGTTACCACCGCACCGGCGAGCCGCGCGCGGTCGCGGCCCGGGGCCGCCTGGAGGGGCTCACACCGCGCGAGGGCGAGGTGCTGCGCGAACTCGCCGTCGGCCGCTCCAACGCCGAGATCGCGGTCGTCCTCGGGATGCGCGAGAGCACGGTCAAGGCCCATGTCAGCCGGATCCTCACCGGGCTGGGGGTCGGCAACCGCGTCCAGGCGGCACTGCTCGCCCGGGACGCCGGCATGGTGGGCGACGCCGGCTGAGCCGACCGCCCTCCCCTTGTGCGACGATCCGTCCGCACTCCTCCGCCATCGCCTGGGAACACGGTGATTTGCCCCGAACCGACCGCCCCCGGATCAGCGCCGCGCGGTACTCGACGCCGGTCCGCCGTCACCCATCTGGCTTGGAAAAGGCGCGCCTTGGCGTCCTGTGCTGCCGAACCCCGGCCCCGGGTCCATGGTGGAGGTGGGCGCGATCCGGCGACCGCGCCCGCGCGCCGAGCCGGGTTCGCATGTCGTGCGCCGACCGCCGTTTCAGCGGCCGGGCGACGGGGCGGAGCCCGACCCCGGCACGCTGGGAGCAGGGCCACCTCGCAGGAAACCGAACGGTTCTTCTAGGCTCACATCTCGGCTTCCCTGTGGTGGTGCGTCGTTCTGCGCCCGCCGCAAGGGAAGCCGCCGTCCACGGAGGCTCCGGGACGATCGGGGCCACCGGATCGAGCGAGGAGGACGCACATGCCACACACGCCGCCCAGCCGTTCCAGCGCACTTGGAACGGACGGACCCTCTTGGTGTCCCGCCGTCACAGCCGGGCCCGTCGGCCCGGTGACCTGGCCGGGGCGGACCGGCCGCCCCGGCCGATCCGCGCGGCCGCTGTATACCGGCGGCGGCCGCGGAGGCAAGCGTTGAGTCCTCAAGCCGTCCGCCCCGCCACTCCCGCGGCGAGCCCCATGGCCGCCGCGACCCCTGTCCCTGCCGCTGCTCCGGTGCCCGTCGCCGCCGGCACGATCACCGCCCCGGCCGCCCCAACCCCGACGGCCACCACCGGATCCGCCACTGCGAACGCCGCCGCCATCCCCACCGCGAACGCTGCCACCGCGAACGCCGCCACCACCACGACGGTCACCACGATGACGGCCGGCGCCACCACTGCCGCCGTCACCACGACAGCAGCCACCACTGCCTTCGCCCCAGTCGAGCCGACCAGGACCGCCGGCGCCGCAACCGCCCCGGCCGCCTCCGGTACGACCGCGAGAATCGGCACCGTCCGAACCGCCCTCCCCCCGGCCGCCCCCACACCCGCCGCCGCGCCACCCATCGCAGCGG
>NZ_LGDO01000149.1:0-10601 GCF_001279805.1 Streptomyces sp. XY431 | reverse complement strand
CAACGACACCATCACCGCCCACAGCACCGGCTGCACCACATCCACCCGCGCCAACAGCACCTCAGAACCCAAAGCCTCCACCAACGACCAGTCCACATACGGCGCCAGAGCCCGCTCGCACTCCCCCATCCGCCCCGCGAACACCTCCGACCCCGCCAACAACCCCACCGCCATCCCCACCCACTGCGAACCCTGACCCGGGAACACCAACACCGAACGACCTTCGACCGGGCGGCCGCCGTCCCACGCTCCCGAGTCGTCGTCGGCCATCTGGCCCAGCAGGGTGCGGAGTTGGTCCTGGTCCCCGACCAGTGCCTTCCGGTACTCGAAGGCGGTGCGCGCGTACAGGGCGGACCCGATGTCGCGAGGGTCGGCCACGGGGCCGCGGTCCAGGTGGCCGCGCAGACGGTCGGCCTGGAAGCGCAGTGCCCGCGGGCTCCTCGCCGACAGCAGCCAGGGCACCGCCGGCAGGGGAACGCGTTCGGCCTGCGGGTCGTCGTCGTCCACGGGGGTGTGTTCGAGGATGGCGTGGACGTTGGTGCCACTCAGGCCGAAGGAGGACACTCCGGCCCGGAAGGGGCGACCGTGGAGCGGCCAGGGCTGCTGCTCGGTCGCGAGGGCCAGCGCGCCGCGCGTCCAGTCGACGTGGCCGGAGGGCCTGCCGACGTGCAGGGTGCGGGGCACCTGCCCGTGGTGCATGGACAGCACCGTCTTGATGACCCCCGCCACACCCGATGCCGCCTGGGCGTGACCGAGGTTGGACTTGAGGGACCCGACCAGCAGGGGCCGTTCGGCGGGCCGGTCCTGACCGTACGTGGCCAGCAGCGCCTGCGCCTCGATCGGGTCGCCCAGCGTGGTACCGGTCCCGTGCGCCTCCACCACGTCCACCTCGGACGCGGACAGCCCCGCGTCCGCCAGCGCCGCCCGGATCACCCGCTGCTGCGACGGACCGTTGGGGGCGGAGAGTCCGTTGCTGGCGCCGTCCTGGTTGACGGCGGAGCCGCGTACCACCGCCAGGACCGGGTGTCCGTTGCGGCGGGCGTCCGACAGCCGCTCCAGCAGCAGGACGCCGACGCCCTCGCCCATGCCCATGCCGTCGGCGTCGTCCGAGAATGCCTTGCAGCGGCCGTCCTCGGCGAGTCCCCGCTGCCGGGAGAAGCTGATCAGGGCGCCGGGGGTCGCCATCACGGCGACGCCGCCGACCAGGGCGAGCGAGCAGTCGCCGCCGCGCAGCGCCCGGCCCGCGACGTGCATGGCGACGAGCGAGGAGGAGCAGGCCGTGTCGATGGTCACGGCGGGGCCTTCGAGGCCCAGGGTGTAGGCGACCCGGCCGGACACGACGCTGGGTGCGCTGCCGGTGAGCAGGTGGCCGTCCCCCTCCTCCGACCGGGCGACGACGGCCGCGTAGTCGGCGTAGTTGACACCCGTGAACACTCCGGTGCGGCTGCCGCGCAGGGCGGCCCAGGTGGTTTCCAGCAGCAGCCGCTGCTGCGGGTCCATCGCCAGGGCCTCGCGCGGCGAGATGCCGAAGAACTCCGCGTCGAACTCGGCCGCGTCGTGGAGGAAGCCGCCGCGCCGGGTGGTCGAGGTGCCGGGGCGGTCGGGGTCGGGGTCGTAGAGGGCTTCGACGTCCCAGCCGCGGTCGGTGGGGAGATCCGAAACGGCGTCACCGCCGTCGGCGAGCAGGCGCCACAGGTCTTCGGGGGTGCCGATGCCGCCGGGGAACCGGCAGGCCATGGACACGATCGCGATCGGCTCGTCGTCGGACGCGGGCGTGTGCGCGGCGGTGTCCGGGTCGTCGGGGCGCGGCTCGCCGGCTTGCCGGCCGAGCAGTTCGGCGCGGATCTCCCGGGCGAGCGCGACGGACGACGGGTGGTCGAAGACCAGGGTGGACGGCAGCCGCAGTCCGGTGGCGGTGTTGAGCCGGTTGCGGAGTTCGACCGCGGTGAGGGAGGCGAAGCCCAGGTCCTGGAAGGCCGCGCCGGGCCGGATCGCGTCCACCGAGGGATGGCCGAGGACGGCTGCCGCGTGGGTGCGCACCAGGTCGAGCAGCAGGCGGTGCTGCTCGGATTCGCCGAGGGCGGTGAGCCGTTGGCGCAGCAGTGCGGCGGCGGGTGCCTCCGTGTCGCCGGTCGCCGCCGCCAGCGCGCGGCGGGCTTCGGGGATGCCGGTGAGCAGCGGGCTGGGGCGGGTGGAGGTGAAGACGGCGGCGAAGCGCTCCCAGTCGACGTCGGCGACGGCGAGTACAGTCTCGTCGTCGTCCAGCGCCTGTCGCAGGGCCTGGACCGCGAGGTCGGGGGCGATCCGGGGCAGGCCGTGCTGCTCCAGTTTGAACAGGTCGGCGTCCTCCCCGGCGACGCGGTCCGGGTTCTCGGCCTGCCAGATGCCCCAGTCGACGGTGGTGGCGGTGAGGCCGCGGGCCCGACGATGCTGGGCCAAGGCGTCGAGGTAGGCGTTGGCGGCGGCGTACGCGCCGTGGTCGCCGCTGCCCCAGACCCCGGCGATCGAGGAGAACAGGACGAAGGCGTCGAGTTCGCGGTCGAGCAGGGCGTCGAGGTGTTCGGCGCCGGCGGCCTTGGCGGCGACGATCTGTTCGAAGGCGGACATCGGTGTGCCGTCGAGGGGGGCGAGCGCGACGAAGGCGGCCGCGTGGACGACCGCGGTGACCCGGTCGCCCGCCGCCTCCAGGCCGGTGAGCAGCGCAGCCACGGCCCGACGGTCCGCCAGGTCGCAGACGGGCAGGGTCAGTCGTACGCCGAGGACGGCCAGTTCCGCGGCGAGTGCGGCCGCGCCGGGTGCTTGGGGGCCGCGCCGGCCGGGCAGGACGAGGTGGGTGGCGCCACTGCGGGCCAGCCAGCGGGCGAGGTGCGGGCCGACGGCTCCGGTGCCGCCGGTCAGCAGGACGGTGCCGCGGGGCTTCCAGTGCTCCGGACGGGCGTCGTTCCTGGGGGCGCGCCGGAGGCGGCGGGCCAGCAGGCCGGCGGGGCGCAGGGCGAGCTGGTCCTCGCGGCCGACGCCGTCCGTGCCGGTGCCCGCGCCGGAGGCCGTCAGTAGGGCGGCGAGCCGGGTCCTGGTGCGGGCGTCGAGGTCCGGCGGCAGGTCGACGAGTCCGCCCCAGCGGGCGGACTGTTCCAGCGCGGCCACCAGTCCGGTGCCCCAGACCAGTGCCTGGCGGGGGTGGGTGACCGGGTCGTCGGGGCCCGTGGACACGGCCCCGGCGGTGACGCACCAGAGGGGCGCGGTGAGGGCAAGGTCGCCCAGGGCCTGCACCAGGGCGACGGTGAGTGCCGTCCCGGTGGGCAGGGCCGGGTGGTCGGGGTGGGACCGGTCGGCGGCGGCCAGCAGCGACAGCACGCCCGTCGGGACGCGGTCGCCGAGGGCGGTGGCGAGCGTGTCCGCGAGGTCCGTGCGGCGGACGGCACCGTCCGTGAGTTCGGCCGTGACGACGGTGGCGCCCGCTTCGGCGAGGGCGAGCAACGGCCCGCGCACCTGTGCGTCGTCGTCGTGTCCGGCGGGCAGGACGACGAGCCAGGTGCCGGCGGCGGCGGTGGCGGCCGGCGGGTCGGGCAGGGGCTGCCAGCCGATGCGGTAGCGCCAGGAGTCGATGACGCTCTCGTCGCGCCGCTGTTTGCGCCAGCCGCGCAGGGCCGGCAGTACGGGGGCGAGGGCGTCCTCGTCGACGGCGAGGTGGGCGGCGATCTCGGCCGGGGCGTCGTGGTCGACCATGTGCCAGAAGGCCGTGTCGTGCGGGTCGGCGGCGGCCGGTCCGGCGTCGGGTGCCGTGTCCGGCTCCAGCCAGTAGCGCCGCAGCTGGAAGGGGTATCCGGGCAGGGCGGTCGGGCGGGCGCCGGTGCCGGCGTACACCGCGGACCAGTCGACGGCCGCGCCCGCCACCCACAGTTCGGCGGCCGACTGCAGGGCCCGGCGCAGTCCGCCGTCGTCGCGGCGCAGGGTGCCGACGACCACGGGCGGCTCCGCGGCTCCGGTGGCCTCGGCGGTGTCCTGGAGGGCCATGGTCAGCACCGGGTGCGGCGACACCTCGACGAAGACCTCGTGGCCCTGCTCGACCAGGGAGCGTACGGCCGCGTCGAAGCGGACGGTCCCGCGGAGGTTGCGGTACCAGTAGTCGGCGTCCATGGCCGTGGTGTCGAGCCGGTCGCCGGTGACGGTGGAGAACAGCGGGATCCGGGCCGGGAGCGGGCGTACGCCGGCCAGTGCCGCCAGCACCTCGGACCTGATCCGTTCGACCTGGACCGAGTGCGAGGCGTAGTCCACGGGTACGGACCGGGCCCGCACGCCCTGGGCGGCGCAGTGGGCGAGGAGTTCGGCCAGGGCCCGGGTCTCCCCCGAGACCACCACGGCGGCGGGCCCGTTGACGGCGGCCACCGACAGCTTCTCCGCCCAGGGGGCGATCTCGGCGCGGACCCGGTCCTCGGGCAGGGACACCGCGACCATGCCGCCGAGTCCGGCCAGCGCACGGATGGCCCGGCTGCGCAGGGCGACGACCTTCGCCCCGTCCTCCAGGCTCAGCGCTCCCGCCACCACGGCGGCGGCGATCTCGCCCTGGCTGTGCCCGACCACGGCGTCGGGCCGGACGCCCCAGGACTCCCAGTGCGCGGCCAGTGACACCATCACCGCCCACAGCGCCGGCTGCACCACGTCCACCCGTTCCAGGGAGGGTGCCTCCGGGGCACCCTCCAGGACGGCGGGGAGCCGCCAGTCGACATGGGCGGACAGGGCGGCGTCGCAGGCGGCGAGGCGGTCCCGGAAGACGGGGCTGGTGGCGAGCAGGTCCCGTGCCATGCCGGCCCACTGGGAGCCCTGGCCCGGGAACACCAGTGCCGTGCGGCCCTCGACGACCCGGCCGGTGCCCACGACGACGTCGGCGGGCGCGGCCGGGTCGGTGGGGAGGAGGTCAGTGCCCGGTCCGGACAGGGCGGCGAGCCCGCTCAACAGTGCGGGACGCCCCTCGCCGATCACCACGGCCCGGTGTTCGAAGGCGGACCGGGTGGTGGCCAGCGAGAACCCGATGTCGGCCGGCCGTGCGGGCGCGTCCACGGCAAGCCGGGCGCGCAGCCGGGCCGCCTGGTCCCCGAGCGCGGACGCGGTGCGCCCGGACAGCACCCAGGGCAGCACGGCCCCGGGCGCGCCCGGCCCGGGCGCGGTGTCCGGCCCGTCGGTGACCGCTTCCGGCCCGTCGGCCGGTTCCGGCTCCGGTGCCTGTTCGAGGACGATGTGCGCATTGGTGCCGCTCATGCCGAACGAGGACACCCCGGCCCGGCGCGGCCGGTCGACGGCGGGCCAGTCGCGGGCCTCGGTGAGGAGTTCGACGGCGCCCGAGGACCAGTCGGCGTGCGGGGTGGGCGCGTCCACGTGCAGGGTGCGCGGCAGCACGCCGTGCCGCAGCGCGAGCACCGTCTTGATGACCCCGGCGACTCCGGCGGCGGCCTGGGTGTGCCCGATGTTCGACTTCAGCGACCCCAGCCACAACGGGCGGTCGGCGGGCCGGTCCTGGCCGTACGTGGCCAGCAGCGCGTCGGCCTCGATCGGGTCGCCGAGGGTGGTGCCGGTGCCGTGCGCCTCCACCGCGTCCACCTCGGACGCGGACAGGCCCGCGTCCGCGAGCGCCGCCCGGATCACCCGCTGCTGCGAGGGGCCGTTGGGGGCGGTCAGGCCGTTGCTGGCGCCGTCCTGGTTGATCGCCGAACCCCGCAGCACGGCCAGCACCGTACGGCCGTTGCGGCGCGCGTCCGACAGCCGCTCCAGCAGCAGCATCCCCACACCCTCGCCCCAGCCGGTGCCGTCCGCGGCCGCCGCGAACGGCTTGCAGCGGCCGTCGGGGGACATCGCGCCCTGTCGGCTGAACTCGACGAACACCGCCGGCAGCGCCATCACACTGACCCCGCCGGCGAGGGCGAGCGAGCACTCACCGGCCCGCAGGGCCCGCGCCGCGAGGTGCAGCGCCACCAGCGAGGCCGAACAGGCGGTGTCCACGGTGACGGCGGGGCCTTCGAGACCGAGCGCGTAGGACACCCGCCCCGACATCACGCTCATGGAGTTCCCCGTCATCAGGAACCCCTGGACGGCTTCGGCGGCGCCGGAGCCCAGCGTGGCGTACCCCTGGTCGATCGCCGCGGCGTACACCCCGGTACGGCTGCCCCGCAGGGTGAGCGGGTCGATGCCGGCCTGCTCGACGGCCTCCCAGGACGCCATCAGCAGCAGCCGCTGCTGCGGGTCCATCGCGACCGCCTCACGGGGCGAGATGCCGAAGAACCCCGGGTCGAAGTCCGCCGCGCCGTCCAGGAACGCCCCCTGTCCGGGGACCGCGGTGCCGGCGGGCCAGGCGGCCTCCCAGCCCCGGTCGCCGGGGACCGGCGAGACGGTGTCGCGGCCTTCGGCGAGCAGTTCCCACAAGTCCTCCGGGGTGCGGACACCGCCGGGGAAGCGGCAGCTCATCGCCACGACCGCGATCGGCTCGCTGGTGCGGGCCTCGGCCTCCCGGAGCCGCTGCCGGGTGTCCCGCAGGTCGATGGCCACCCGGTTGAGGTAGTCGCGCATCCTCTGGTCGCTCACTGGACACCGCTGCTTTCGTCTCGGGCTGTTCGGGTCCCGTCCGGGGCTGCGCGGAGCGCGTGGACGGTGGGGAGGACGGCGGGGAGGGCGCGGGGCTCGTGGTCGGCGCGAGCCGGTGCCCCGGTCATGCGGATCCCAACTGCCGGTCGATGTAGTCGAACATCTCGTCGTCGCTGGCCGCCTCGATCAGCTCGGGGGCCAGGTCGTCCACGTCGCCCGTGCGGTGGACGGGGGCCGCCGGCGCCCCGCCGGGCAGCGGGCGGGACAGCACTTCCCTTATCCGGGCGGCGAGTTCGTCGCTGACGCCGTCCGGCGGCAGGGCGTCCAGCAGGGTCTCCAGGGTGTCGAGCCCGGCCCGGACCGCCGAGTCGGCCGACGGGCGGGCGGCGACGGCCCGCTCGGCGAGGTGG
The DNA here is from genome assembly GCF_001279805.1 of Streptomyces sp. XY431. NCBI lineage: Bacteria > Bacillati > Actinomycetota > Actinomycetes > Kitasatosporales > Streptomycetaceae > Streptomyces > Streptomyces sp. XY431. The sequence goes on along the minus strand of NZ_LGDO01000149.1, from coordinate 3,618 downwards.
CGTGCCAGTGCCTCCGGGGTGGGGTGGTCGAAGACGAGCGCGGCCGGCAGCCGCAGCCCGGTCGAGGACATCAGCCGGTTGCGCAGTTCGACCCCGGTGAGGGAGTCGAAGCCGACGTCCTTGAACGGGCGGGCCGGGCGGATCAGGTTCGGCGAACTGTGGCCGAGCACCGCCGCGGCGTTGCCGCGCACCAGGTCGAGCAGGGTCCGGTACAGCTCGGCCTCGGGCAGCTCGGCGAGCTGCCGCGCCGCCGAGAGGGCCGGTGCCGCGGCGGAGGCGGCGGCGGTACGGGCGGGGCGCACCAGGCCGCGCAGCACGGCGGGCAGCCGGTCGTCCGCCCGCAGCACGGACGGGGCGATCCTGGCCGCGAGCCGGTAGGCGTACGGGGAGTCGAGCGCCGCGTCGAACAGGGCGAGGCCCTCCGCCGAGGTCAGCGCGCCCGCCCCGGTGCCCCGGCCCGCGGTGACCGCGGCGGTCATCCCGCTGCGCTCCTCCCACAGGCCCCAGCCGATGGACAGGCCAGGCAGCCCCTCGGCCCGGCGCTCGGCGGCGAGGGCGTCCAGGACGGCGTTGGCGGCGGCGTAGTTCGCCTGCCCGGCCGCGCCGAACTGGGCGGCGCCCGAGGAGAACAGGACCAGCGCCGCGAGGTCGAGGTCCCGGGTGAGTTCGTGCAGGGCCAGCGCCGCGTCCGCCTTGGGCCGCAGGACGCGGTCGAGCCGGTCCGGGGTCAGCCCGGCGATCGTGGCGTCGTCCAGGACCCCGGCCGCGTGCACGACGGCGGTCAGCGGGTGCGCGGCGGGCACCGACCCGAGCAGGGCGGCGAGCGCGTCGCGGTCGGCGACGTCGCAGGCCGCGACGGTCACCGACGCGCCGAGGCCGGTCAGTTCCCGCACCAGCTCCGGCATGCCGTCGGCGGACCCGCCCCGGCGGCCCGCCAGCAGCAGGTGCCGGGTGCCGTGCGCGACGACCAGGTGCCGGGCCAGGAGCCGTCCCAGGGTGCCGGTGGCCCCGGTGACCAGGACGGTCCCTGCGGGGTCCGGCGGAGCGGGCAGCAGCAGGACGTTCTTGCCGACGCCGCGGGCCTGGCCGAGCGAGCGCAGCGCGGCCGGGGCCTGCCGGACGTCCCAGCCGGTGACGGGCAGCGGACGCAGCACTCCCTGCTCGAACAGGCCCAGGACCTCGGCGAGCATCTCGCCGATGCGCTCCGGACCGGCCTCCATCAGGTCGAACGCCCGGTAGCGCACGCCGGGGTGCTGCCTGGCGACCGCCTCGGGCTCGCGGACGTCGGTCTTGCCCATCTCCACGAACCGGCCGCCGTTCGGCAGCAGCCGCAGACCCGCGTCGACGAACTCCCGCGCCAGACTGTCGAGTACCACGTCGACCCCCCGCCCGCCGGTGGCGGTCAGGAACTTCTCCGCGAAGTCGGTGCTGCGGGACGAGGCGATGTGCGCGTCGTCCAGTCCGCCGGCCCGCAGGACGTCCCACTTGGCGGGGGAGGCGGTCGCGAACACCTCGGCGCCGGCGTGCCGGGCGAGCTGCGCCGCCGCCGTGCCGACACCGCCGGCCGCGGCGTGCACCAGGACCGATTCCCCGCGCCGCAGTCCGCCGAGATCGAACAGACCGTAGTAGGCGGTGAGGAACACCACCGGCACGGACGCGGCGCGGGCGAAGGACCAGCCCGCGGGTATCCGGGCGACGGTGCGGCGGTCGGCGACGGCGGTCGGGCCGAACGCGCCCCCGAAGATCCCCATCACCCGGTCCCCCGGTGCCAGGTCGTCCACGCCCGGGCCCACCTCGACGACGGTTCCGGCGCCCTCGCTGCCCAGGCCCTGCTGCTCGGGGTCGGGGTCCAGGCCGAGCGCGGCGATGACGTCGTGGAAGTTCAGCCCGGCGGCGCGCACCGCGATCCGCACCTCGCCCTTGCCCAGCGGGGCGAGGGCCGCGGGGGCGGGCTCCGCCACGATGTCCTCCACGGAGCCCCGGCCGTCGGTGGTGAGACGCCAGGCGGCGCCGTCCGGCAGGGACAGCGTGCCGTCCGGCCGTCCGCCGCGGACCAGCCGCGGCAGTAGCGGCGGGCCGGTCCGCAGCGCCAGCTCGGGTTCCCCGGCGGCGAGCGCCGCGGGCAGGGCGTCGGCCGGCTCGCCGTTGCCGGGCGTGTCGACGAGGACGAAGCGCCCGGGGTGCTCGGCCCGCGCGCTGCGCACCAGGCCCCACAGGGCGGCCTGGGCGGGATCGACGGGACGGTCGAGCGGGCCGGTACGGACCGCGTCCCTGGTGAGCAGGGCCAGCCCGGCCGCGGCGAACCGCTCGTCGGCCAGCCACTGCTGGACGAGGGCGAGGCCCTGGTGCGCGGTGGCGCGGACCCGGTCGGCGGGGGCGGGCAGGTCGGCGGTGGCGACGGCCGCCACGATCACCTCGGGGAGGGCGGTGCCCGCTGCGAGGGCGGCCCCCAGGGCGTCGAGGTCCGGCCACGACTCCGCGCCGGGGACGGCACCGCCGAGGGCGGCCCAGGTGGGCACGGCGCTGTCGGCCTGCTCGGTGGCCGGGGTCCAGTCGAGGCGGTACAGCAGGTCGGCGTGGGCGGTCGCGGAGAGCGGACCTCCCGCGGCCGGCGGCCGCAGCAGCAGTGCCTCCACGCCGAGGACCTGCCGTCCGGACAGGTCGTGGGCGTGCAGGGTCACGGCGTCCGGCGCGTCCGCGGCGAGCCGCACGCGCAGCGTGGTGGCCCCGGTGGTCCCGCCGGTCACACCGCTCCAGCTGAAGGGCAGCCGGGCCCGGCCGTCCTGGTCGGGCAGCAGCGCGGCGGTCTGGAGGGCCGCGTCCAGCAGCGCGGGGTGCAGCACGCACCCCGCGGCGTCGGCGTGCTGCGGCTCCGGCAGCACCACCTCGGCGAACACCTCGCCGCCGCGGAGCCACGCGGCACGGATGCCCCGGAAGGCGGGCCCGTAGTGGTAGCCGGCCTCGGCGAAGCGCTCGTAGAGGTCGCCGGTGTCGACGGGTTCGGCACCGGACGGCGGCCAGCTCAGCAGACCGGCCGCGGCTCCCGCCGGGTCCCCGGCGGGCCGGGGTGCCAGGGTGCCGGTGGCGTGCTCGGTCCAGGGCGCGTCGGCGTCCCGTGTCGTCCGGGCGAACACGCCGAGCCTTCGCCGGCCGTCGCCGTCGGGCACGGCCACCCGGAGCTGCAGGTGGACGGCCCCCTCGTCCGGGAGCACGAGCGCCGATCCGAGGGTGAGTTCCTCGACCACCGGGCAGTCCGCCTCGGCCCCGGCACGCAGCGCGAGTTCGAGGAAGGCCGTGCCGGGGAGCAGGACGACGCCCGACACCGCGTGGTCGGCGAGCCAGGGGTGGGTCCGCAGCGAGATCCGGCCGCTGAGCAGCAGTTCGTCGGAGTCCGCGACCTGCATCGCCGCGCCGAGCAGCGGGTGCCCGGTCGTGGCGAGACCGGCCGAGGCGACGTCCCGGCTCGTGGTCGGAACGTCGAGCCAGTAGCGGGTGCGTTGGAAGGCGTACGTCGGCAGGTCCACCCGCCGCGCTCCCGGGAAGGCACCCGACCAGTCCACCCCCAACCCCCGCTCCCACGCACGACCCACCGCACGCAGCACCTGCTCCGGGCCGCCC